>JBIKOK010000031.1:0-47399 GCA_044358025.1 Opitutaceae bacterium | reverse complement strand
GCGGGACGGTTGCGCCGGTGCAGCCAGAGGTTGCCGGCGAGGGCCACCAGCGCGCCGGCCGCGACGACGCGGGTGACGCCGAAGCGATCGGACGCGGCGCCGAACACGAGTTGGCCGAGCGGCAGGGCGGCCATGAAAGCCATGTTGAAAAAACTCATGACGCGGCCGCGCATCGCGTCGCGCACGGCGGTTTGCAGCCGGGTGTTCATCGAAGCCATCCACGAAATCTGGGCGGCGCCGAGCAGCGTGAGGGCCGGCAGCGCGAGCGAAAGCGTGGGGGCGAGGGCGAGGGCGAGGGCGGCGACGGGAGTGATGAGGCCGGCGAGAAAGATGCGCCGATCGAGTCCGGATTGCTCGCGACGGGAGGCGAGGAGGAGCCCGCCGAGCACGGCGCCGACGGCCGGGGCGGCGTTGAGGAGGCCGAGCAATTCAGGGCCGCCGCCGAACACGCGTGTCGCGAAGAGCGGGAGCAAGGCGGCGTAGGGCAGGACGGTGGCGCTGGAGAGTGCGACCAAGGCGAGGGTGCGGCGAATGGCGGGCTCGTGCCACGCATAGCGGAGGCCCTCGCGGAGTTCATCGGCCACGTGCGGGCGCGGGCCGGCCGAGGCAGGGTGGGGCGGGAGGCGGAGGCGACGGGTGAATTGCAGGGCGGCGGCCTCGGCGCAGGCGGCGGCGAGAAAGCAGGCGGCCTCGCCCGAGGCCACGATCAGGGCGCCGGCGAGGGACGGCCCCAGAATGCGTGCGAGGTTGAAGGACGTGGAGTTGAGCGCGATGGCGTTGGGCAAATCGGCGCGATCATCCACGAGTTGGGCGAGCAGGCTTTGGCGGTTGGTCCAGTCGAAGCCCTGGATGACGCCCTGAAACAGCGCGAGGGCGAGCAGGAGCGGAAGACTGGCGACGCCCGTGAGGACGAGGGTTGCGAGGAGGAGAGAATGGACGAGCGCGGCGGCTTGGGTGGCGAGAAGGATGCGGCGGCGATCCACTTTATCGGCGAGCACACCGACGAACGGCGTCAAGAGCAGGCTCGGGAGCAGGCTGAAGGTGCCGGCGAGCCCGAGGTAAAAGGCCGAATCGGTCAGCCGGTAGACGAGCCAGCCGAGCGCGACCTGTTGCACCCAGTGGCCCGTCATCGCGCACGCCTGCGCGCCGAGGAAGCGGCGAAAGTTGACGTGCTTTAGAGCGCGGAACATGCGGCGAGAGAGAGCGGCGAACGCCGCCGCGGACGCGAGCCGACAAAATGTGGGCGGCGGACCACGGGCTTACTTTCGGCCCTCGTCTGCATCTTGGAGATCGAAGGACGTCTGTAAATCGACGCGGTCCGACCAGCCCCGACTGGCCTTCGCAGCTTCGAGTTTGGGGGAGTAGTCGTCGCGCCAGCCGCGCTTGGTCATGTAGGTATTGAAATAGAGGATGTCGCTTTCGAAGGGACGACGACCTTGGGCAAAGCACCAGTCCAGCACGACGGCGTCATCCTTTTCTCCGCGGGCTTGCGTCGCGACGGCCTCGTAGTCGACGTTCAGGAACTGACACATGCGGGTGTCGAGGCCCTTGCCCAGATTGTAGTCGGGGGGAAGCGCGCCGGCGGCGTGAAGGCGGATCTTGTCGAGCATGCGAGCGAAGAACACGACGCCGCCGACGGTGGCGTAGCCGGAGCAGGGAAAACGAAGGGAATTCATGGGTGGAGGGGAATCGATAGGCGAGGAGCGGTGCGAAACGGGGAGCTGGCGGTGACAGGCGAGTCGAATAAAGGCGAGGGCCTGTTTTACCCGCACCGCCGGGCTGAGCGCGATGTCGAGCCTGAGCACCGGACACGTGCACTCCGAGAGCCAATGGTCATGGCGGCGGTTGGCGCCTAAATCGGAGCGTGGGCGGATGGGGAGAGGGGTCCGGGGACTTTGCGCGGAAAACTTGCGGAAGGGGACCAGCGCAATCACCCCGTCAAACGTGGCTTCCAGGGGCTCACCCCAGCCGACGACGGATCCGCAAACGATGACGCGGGGAAGTTGGGCAAGTTCGTCGAGCAACCGAGCCCGGCGGGAATCGCGACCGCAGCGGATTTGGAAGGGCGGGTGGGTTGGCCGCCACGAAAAGATGTCGGTATCGAGGACGGAGGTTTGGAGAATCTCGGCCAGCGCGAGTCCGAGCAGGGTCGCGCCGGAACCGACAGAGCCGAGAACATTGATGCGACAGGGGGCGGCGACAGCGGGAGTGTCCGGGCTCAAGCGCCGATGGGATATTTGATCGGCCACGTCGACGTGGTGCAGCGTTGGGCTGGTCGGGATCACGGGGCAGAGGGGGCGAGCGGGGCGAGTTGCTCGAGGACTCGCGCCACGCGTTCGGCGACGGTGAGGTCGCCCTCGAGGCGCAGCACCGGACAACGGCGTGCGGTGAGCCATTCGAGTTGGCGGCGGCGGTTGCGGGTGGGCGAGGTGGGCGGGTCGTCGTCGTAGCCGGCAGCCCAGGCGATGAACGGTTCGTTGATCCGGCCGTAACGGGCGAGTTCGCGGGCGCGCAACCGGCTCACCCGGAGGTCGTGGGGCAGAGATAAAAAAACGACGAGGTCGAACGCGTGTTCGAGGTCGTCGCCCCAGCCGATGATCGCTCCGGACAGGATCGCGCGGGGATGCTGCACCAAGTCGGCCATGACGAGCCGATGACGGACCGCGCGATCGCGCCGGTCGCGGAAGGGAGGATCCGTGGGCCACCAGAAGTAGTCGTCGGAATCCAGCGCGGTCGCACCCAGCGCCGGGGCGAGGGCGCGGGCGAGTGTCGTGGTGCCTGAACCGGAGGCGCCGACGATATGAACCTTGAGGGAACTCATGGCAGCCCGCCCGCCCGGCCTCGGGGCGACGGTGGTTACGGGTGGGAAGCGGCCGCGGATTTGTCGGCGTCGCGGGCCACTTTGCGTTCAACGGCGGCGCGGAGGAGGGTGAGGTCGCTCGCGAATTCGACATGAGCGGGGAGCTTGAGGCTGTTAACGGAACCCCAGGAGTCGGCGCCCTCGGTGTGATAGAGGACAAACTCCTGGCTGATGGCGGGCGCGCCGTCGCCGCCGAGACGCATCGAGCGGTCGAGGATACCCATGCAGATCGCTTTGGTTTCGTTTTGGCCGAAGCAAAGGCCGTAACCGAGGGACATATAGGGGACCGGATCCTTTTTCTTCACTTTGATTTTCGAAATGTTTTCGGCCTCGGTCACGCGGATGCAGCCGATGGGTCGCGCGCGGCCGCGAGCGTCGGTCACGCGCACGGCCACGCGGCCGACGCGGACCTCGCCGATCGTGGGATGGTCGCCGCCCTGGCCGCGCATACCGGAGTAGGCGAGGGCCATGATAGCGCCGGTTTCGGCGCGGGCGAGGGACTGGAGGCGCGCGGAGCGGGGGGCGGGGAAACGGATGGGCTCGCGGGTGATGTCGTGCACGCGGGTTTCCTCATCCTCGGTGGCGGGACGCAGCAGACCCTCGGCGCGGAGTAACGACGTGACTTTACCGAACGTGCGCAAGGGCTTGAGGGCTTTGCGATCCAGACCGGCTTCGAAGGCGGTGGCGGCGGCGCCAGCGGTGGCGGCGGTCTCGGTGGCGAGGCCGGCGTCGAGGAGACGTTGGGAGTAGTCGCGGGTGGGGCCGAGAATTTGTCCGCCGGGGATCTCACGAAAGGCGGAGGAGATGCGGCGCTCCACGAACATGGCGGAGGTGTCGATGACCGCCGAGGTGTAGCGGCGGGGGAGGGTGGGGCGAAAGGCCCGGAGAATGACGGTGGCCTCGTGGGTGTCGCCCTCGGCCTGGGTGAGCGCGAGCGCGGCGTGTTCCGGGGCGTGGAGCCCGGCCTCGCCCATGACCTGATCGATGATGGCGCGAAACTGGCCGCGCAGGGCCGTGAGGGTGACGGGAGCGGTGCGGCTGCGCAGGCGTTCAAACCGGGCGACGTGTTCGGCGGCGGCGATGACCTTCCGGGTTAATTGCACCGGGGCGGGAGGCGGAGGGGAGAACATCGGGGGAGAGTAATCCGGACGTGTAAAGAAAGGGCGGGGAAGACGGTGAAGATTGGGTTAAGGCGAGGGACCGCCGCGTGAGTGGGCGCAAAAAAGCCCGGGCGCGTCGTGCGACCGGGCCGTAATTTTGCGGTGGTTTGACCCCAAATTTGCGAACGATGTGGCGACTCAGAAGCGGGCTTTGATTCCGAAGCTGATGCGCATTTTGTGCCAGTAGCTGTCCTCGGGGTAGTCGTTGTCGAAGGGCGACTGGGTCGAGTAGTTGGTGAACTCAGTCAGATTGCTGACGTTGCAGTAGGCGCGGACGGCTTTGGTGAGACGGTAGCTGGTTTCAAGGTTCACGTATTTCTCCTCGCCCCACCAATCGTCGCCGACATTGGACGGCAGACCGAAGTCGCGGTTCTGACGGTCGACGTTTTCCAAGCCCTCGAGGTAAGGGCTGCGATAGCGGTAGGAGAGCAGCAAGGACAGACGGTCCTTTTGGTAGCCGATGCCGGCGAACCAGAGCCACTCGGAGCCGCCGTAAGTAGCGAGCTTTTCGCCAGGGCGATCGGCGTAATTGCCGTTGGAATCGGTGTAGGTGACCGAGCTGTCGAGGTAGAGGCCATCGAACGGCGCGGGCAAGTTGACGAAACGATAGCGACCGACGAGCTCGATGCCCCAATTGGTGCTGTCGTGCTGGTTGGAGAACGACGTGTAGGTGTAGGTGTCGCCCGGGTTGATCGCGAGGCCGCGGAAGTTGCTCACGCCGGTGAAGGATTCTCCGGATTCGAGGACCTGGCCGGTGACTTTCTTATGAAAGAACGCGGCCTGGAAGTAGGAGGCTTTCTTGCCGAAGTATTCGATGGAGAAGTCCCAGTTCTCGGACTTGTAGGGCTTGAGGTCGGGATTGCCGCTCGTGATCACGTTGTTGAGTTCATCGAAGGTCGTGACGGCGATGAGCTCGCGGAAGGACGGACGGGAATACGTGTGGGTGTAGGCGCCGCGAACCACGATGTTGTTACGGGCTTCGTAGCGGAGGTGGAAGCCGGGGAGAAGTTGGGTGTAGTCGGTCTTGCGCGATTCGAAACGCGAGGAGCGGTCGGTGGCGGGAGCGGCGGTGGCGTCATAGACGGGCGTGTCGGCCTCGAATTGCGTGTGCTCGACACGGACACCGGAGATCAGGCGGAGCTTGGGGCCGACATCGACGACGCCCATGGCGTAACCTTCGTAGCTCGACTCGGAGGCTTCGTAGTCGGAAGCCAAGTTTTGGGTGAGGCGGGCATTGGCCGTGTCGCGGCGGTAGGCGGCGTTGCCCGAAGAGGCTTCGGACAGGATACGCGCGGTATCGGGAATGTAGCCCATGCGGAAATCAGAGACGGTGTAGTCGCTGGGTTTGGTGTAGCCGGCGAAGTCGAAGGTGGCGTTGCTCGTGAGCGCGTAGTTGCGGAAATTGCGGTCGTGCTCGCGATCCATCGAGCGGAGTTTGGCCCCGGTCTTGAACGTGCCCTTGACGCCAGTGCCGTCGAAGAACGGGGTGCTCAGATCGGTCTTGAGCTGCCAGACGTTTTCCTTGGTCTCGCGGAACGAGCGGACGATGTTGGAGGACGACGGGTTGATAAAGTAGTCGACCGCGCCGCGGGCGGGAATGGCGAAAGCATCGGGTCCACCGATGGTGCGGTAGTCCGGGCGCAGGATATCGGGCCGGTCGTAAGCCCACTGGAAGCCGTTGCGGTCAAAGCGCACCGACTCGCGCACTTCCGGGCGGGTGGCCTCGGAGAGGAAAGCGCTCCATTTGACCTTGCTGGCGCCGACCTGATGGTCGCCGCCGAAGTCGAGCGAGTAGAACGTGGGCTCGATCTCATTGAGCGATTGACGGTAGCCGACGGAACCGCGGCCGTTGCCGTTGGGCAGAAGCGTGGTGCGACCGGCGAGACGGCTGGCGGAAGTGTAGGTGCTGTAGAGACCGGTCGTCGCGCTCGTCGCGATGGCCCGACCACGGGTGCCCGTGTAGAACGCGCCCACGGCGGTGCTGGCGGGCGGCGCCGAGGCGGCGCGGCCGTGGTCGTTGTCCATGATCTTATGGAAACGGCGGTCGTCCTCGCTGCGTTTCTCGGAGGTATAAACCGGCTTAAAATAGAGGGAGGAGGAATCACTCAGCTTGTAGTCGATCGAGGCGGAGAGTCCGTAGCGGTTACGCTCGATGAAGTAGTTGTTGTACTCGGTGTCCTCGTGAAAGAAAACGGATCCGTCGGTGAGGCCTAGGCCGGTGTTCTGGGGTTGGCCAGCGGCGAGCGGATTGGAGTCGTAGTCGATATTGTCGAAGCCCTCGTCACCCTTGTAGTAGCTGAGGTCGAGGCGCAGTCCAAGGCGGCCTTCCATGGCGAGGCCGGAGTAACCGATGTCAACGTGGGGGACAAATTTTTCGCGGAGTGCCACGTAGTCGACGCCAGCATTGAGGTCGAAGGAGGTTTCGCCGCGCTCAAAGGCTGATTTGGTGATGAGGTTGACGATACCCCCGACGGCGTCGCCATCCATGTCGGGCGTGGGGGCCTTGATGATTTCAATGTTGGTGATGGCGCTCGCCGGGAGGTCATCGAGAGCGAAGCCGCGCGCGGGAGAGCTGATGCCGCTCGTGCCGTCATTGGTGGTGGGGAGACGGGTGCCATTGAGCTGGACGCTGTTGAGCGTGGCGTCGAAGCCGCGGATGTTGACGTAGCGGGGAACTTCCGTGCCGCCGTCGGAATTGGCGGAAACGCCGGGGATGCGCTGGATGGCGCGGGCGATGTTGTTATCGGTGGTCTCGCCGAAGAGTTCTTCGGAGGTGACGTTGACCATCGATTCGGCGACGCGCTGCTGATTGATGGCGCGGGCTTGACCGAGGACCGCGGCCTCGACCTTGACGGCTTCGAGTTGGACGGCGTCGGAGCCGAGGAGGAAATTGAGCGACGCGGGGCGACCGGCGACGATTTCGACCGAAGCGCGCTTCGTATCGAGACCGAAGTAGGCGGCTTCGACTTCGTAACGGCCGGCGGGGAGGGCCCGGAGGTCGTAGGTGCCATCGCGGGCAGTGTCGGCGCGGAGCTCGGTGCCCACAACGCGCACGATGGCGCCTTGCAGCGACTGGCCGGAGGCCGAGTTGCTCACGCGGCCGCCAAGGGCCCCGGTTGAGGTCTGGGCGGCGGCGGCGGTGCCGATCAGGGAGACGGCCAAGGCCAGCCTTGCGACGAAGCGCAGGGTGAAATGGAGGTGGGCAGGATTCATGAGCTACGTGGGTGCATTTGCGGTTGATGGGTCGGTTCGGCGTGATCGGCCGAGTTCCGGCGCAAACTAGGTTCCGCTCGTTAATGTTGGATGAAGAGCCGGTGAAGTTTCGGCGGCGAACAGCGACCGCGGCCCCGCCCTGAGAGGTAAGTCGGGCGAGGTTAAATTGCGGTTACGGGAACGCCGTGAGAGCGATGATTCAGGGGTGGCTCTCTTCGACTACCGCGAAAGACGACTGGTCCAAACCTTGCGCTCAGCCCGCGGGAGCCGAGTCGGGGGATTCCATTACGTTCGGAACAAATCGGTAGCCCACGCCCCGGGCGGTATTGATCATGGCGGCGTGACTCCCGAACTTGCGACGCAGCGCACGGACGTGCACGTCAATGTTACGCCCCGTGAGATGTGCACGTTGCTCACCGACGAGTGTGAGCATTTGCTGCCGACTGAAAATTCTTCCCGGTTGGCTCATCAAAAGGTGAAGGAGGCGATACTCGGTGGCCGTGAGTTGAATCGGGATCTCCTCGAGGTGGACTTCGTGGCTGGCCGTGCTCAGAGAAAGCGGCGGGTGACAAATGATCTCGTCGGGGTTGCGGTGCCTGGCTCCGGTGGGGACTCGCCGCAAGACCGTGCGGATACGGGCAACAATTTCCTTCAGACTGAAAGGTTTTCCAATGTAGTCGTCCGCGCCGAGCTCGAGGCCGCGGAGGATATCCTCCTCCTGCCTGCGGCCGGACACGATAATGATGTGGACGCCATGGCTGGCTTGCGCGCGGAGTTTGCGACACACTTCCAGCCCATCCATGGTGGGAAGCATCAGGTCCAAGAGCACCACATCGGGTTTCTCGCGCTGGGCGATAAGGAGCGACTCCCAGCCGTCCCCCGAGGCAGACACGTCGAATCCTTCCCGTTTCAGATTGTAGATGAGAATCTCCCTGAGATCAGGCTCGTCCTCCACCACAAGTACTTTTCCGGCTGTAGCCATAATCCCCGCAGATTAGACTGCATTTGCCGCAATCAGATTAATGTCACGCAAAGTTCCTGCGAAGAACGTGTGACATTTGACCTTTGTCTCCAAAAAAATCGGACGGATGTGGACATAGTCGGTTCCTCGCTTTTTTCAGTCGGTGACAGGGAGGTCGAGCGTACCGGCGGTGCCGTAGAGCAGGGTGATGAGATTTTCGGTTGAGCGGAAGCCGCGGCCCTTGCGTTTGACGGGGGAGAAGACGCTGTGGAGGCCTGCGAAGGCGCGGGTGGTGCCGCGCACCCCGTGGCCGAGGATGCCGTCCGAATGGCGGGTGATCATGTCGGCCCATTTGCCCATGGCGGCGAAGCATGGGCGCAGGTGGTTGCCGGTGATCCAGTGGACCCAGCGCCAACGGGCGCGGAGCTTCCGCCGCGCGGGCTGCGCATCGACGAGGAGATCACTCTCCTGCAGGGCCAACCGCCTCTGAGGCGCATTCACCGTGGCGAGATTGCGCTTGAGCAAGCCCGGATAGTGCGCCGCATGTTTTTCGGTCTGATTCGCCGGGTTTTTTAAGCGCACCCACTTACTCGCCGTGAAGGGGACGGCTGAAGTGGCCCCCCTCCGTTGGACCGGTGGGACGGGAAATTAAGTGATGGCAGACAGGAGCGGTTGAGGTGCCTTGGCCGGCGCCGAGGACAGGAGCCGAAGAGCTTACCGAAGGCGCCGGCCCGACGGCGGACGGATGGATAGGAGCTCCTGGCGCCAGCGTTTTGATGCGGGCCCCGGAGGTGCAGCGGTTTCCGTCGTCAGGACGTGACAAAACTTTGTCCCTACGGGACGGATTCGCAGACGGTGACGAGCGCTTCTAATTTAAATGCAGCAGCTCGTGAGGATCCCGTGGTCAAATTTGGGTCATGATTGATCAGGTGACGGGTTCCACTGATCGACCGGCCAGCCAAGGCGGCCCCGCAACGGCCGCCAAGGGTTCATGAAACGGGCGTGGTTCACGGTGACGTGAACGAAGGCCTCATTGTGGACCGTGATTGATTGGCTCGACGGGTGGTGCAGCGGCTGTTCTCCGGGAAATTCCGAAAGGCGGCCCGGCGGGGGATTTCACCGGATCCGGACGTTTCAGTCCCGTCGATCCCAGGAGTCGGCCGCTGCGGGCGGTCGGCATGAACCCGCCGTGCCGGCGGTCGCGAACGATCAGGCGTGAGGCGTTCGCTCGCGCCCTCCGCAGGCCTCGCGCGGGATTTTGCGGCGGCGTTCGTCACACACCGATGGACCGAAGTCGGCTGGTGCACCGGGTTTGGCGGCCGGCCCGGCGGACCGCCGTCCGCCCATCGATCATTTTAACCGGGAGCGCTGGCCGGCCCGGGTTCCGGTGGCGCAGACGCTCCGTTGTGGTCAACGACGATCGGTTTCCGACCGGGCTGGATTCAGATTGTCGTTTCATGAGTGCTTCGATGACGGCGCCAGCGCGCCGGGAGCTGGTGGAGGCGGTGCACCTGCGATGGCCCGGCTCTCTGCCGGGTCGGGTTCAGGTGAACGCCCAAGAAAGGGTTCGCCATGAATCCGTGCAAACAGACTGGTCCCACGCTCCAGCGGGGCCGCGGCCCGGCCTGGCGGCCAGGGCAGCCTCCGGGCGCCCTCGCCGGGGTCGCCGGCGTGGTCTGACGGCGCTTTCGCCGCCCAGACGCCCTCGAATCGTCCTCGAATCGTCCCGGAAGGATCCGGCCAGCTTCCCGGAAGGATCCCGGAAGGATCCTGCAAGGATCCGGCGTGGGTTAGGCGCCAGCGGGACGCCGCGGTCTGGGCGGTCGGCGGGGTCCCCTCCGGGCGCGCCCGCCCACCGCCCGGCTCGACGCCCTCGCCAGGGGCGCCGGCTTGGGCTGACGGCGCTGCCGCCGCCCCGACGTCCCCGAACCGTCCTGCAAGGATCCGGCCAGCGTCCCCGAAGGATCCGGCCACCTTCCCCCACCGCTCGCACCATGCCCACGCCGCCCGGCCCTCCATAACTCGCCGCCGCTGACCCGCCGCTCTGCGGCCCAATCCCGGGGCAAACGTGCGCTGCCATCCCGGCATGGAGCCAATCCGCGGCCAAATCGGCGCACTCGTGGTGCGCCGGCTGGGGCGCCGCATCCTCCGCGCCCGCCGCGCCGATCTCAGCGGTCGCGGGGCGGGTTGCGGCGAGCGGGCGCCAGCCGCGAAAAAAATCAACGGGCGCCTGACCCCAAACCCCGCAGCCTGACCTCGTGCGGCTGGCCCCGTTGGCCGCCGGCTTTCCTGGTCCGACCACAAAGGTTCGCCGGCATCACTCACCCTTTCCGGAAGAAATTATTTTTCACCGCGCGCACCGAGGCCCGAACCGAGGACAGGCGAGCCAAACCCCTATCTGCTCTGTTTGCTCTGGGGGCTTGGCTCCGTGCCCGCTGGGCCAAACTTTTAATCAATTTGAGGGTGAAATATCCGGGTTAGGGGGTGACCCCGTCGGCAGGGAGGTTGCCGGAACTCTTCGGTCAGGTCCGCGCCGCGCGCTCCCCTCCTTGACGCGCCGGGCGCTGCTGCCGCCGCCGTCAACTCAACGGGGGTTGGGGCCAGTGTCGACTCACGCTGAAAAACGCCCTCTCCGCCGCCCCACCACGCCCCGTTGCCACGAAATATCCTTCGTTCGATCTTCCGCCGCCGCCGAAAACGGCTTCATGAAATATACGGGCTAAGTTGTCCGCCGACCGCGCCGGCGGACGACGGCCACGACCAGCGCCAAGGCGCCGACGGCCGCCGCGTAGGTCGAGGGCTCAGGGATAGCCGAGCCAGCCGAGACCAGTGCGACGCTGTCGAGGTAGATGTCCGGGTTGTAGAGGTTGTTGGCGTCGTTGTTCTCGAAAACCGCGACGCGCAGAAAATAGGAACCCCCGCTCTGCAGGGCGACGGCGTCGTTCAGGTTCAGGGTGATCGACTGCGGTGACGCAAGGTTGCCGGCATCGACGGGTGTGACGTTGCCGGTCATCGCCGCGGACAAGACTCCGGTGCCCGAGGGCTGGACCGTGCCCGTGATGGCGTAACCGAGGGCGTTAGTGCCGCCGCCGAACGGGACGAGGTTAAGATTGGAGGTCGGAACGGACGTCTGGTAGAGCGAGAAACCGAACCCTGGACTCGCCATCCCGCTGCTTGATGCCCACGCCAGCGTGAGGCTCGCGGCCGAGACATTGGCCGTGGCGGTGAAAGGGACCGTGATGGCCCAGCTTTCCTGGGTGTTTCCCGAGGAGACGGTAAGGTAACCCGCGTTATCGGCCGTCCGCGCGACGATACTGCGGGGCTGTGTGCCGTTGTTGTCGAGCCGGATGGCCTGCAGACTGCTCTGGGAGGACGTCGCCGCGGTGCCGCTCCAAGTGATGTCGTTGAAGGTGTTGCCGTTGCCCGCGATCGTGACCCCGGTGAAGTTGGAGGAGAGAATAATGCTCTGCGCGGCGGCGGCGAGCGGTAGCAACCCGAGCCCCGCGACCAGCGCGACGCGAAGGGTCATCAGGGACGCATTGATCTTAGGGCGGCGGAACATCGGGAAATAATTTACGGGCGGGTCAGGTTTGGATTCGGGGGGCAAGGTGCAGCGCAAGCCCCCGTCGGCAACCACGATCATTGATTATTTTTCCCCGGGGTGTGGCCTCGAAATTCACGATGACCCTGGCCGTTTTTCGGGCTGAGAGATTTCGGAATCCGGGGTCGGGTGAAAAATTGGCGGTGGAAAAAAGAGATCGGGGAAGGTTTTTCGAGGGGAGGGCGAAAGGCGGGTGTGGGGCGGTGGCGGCGGGCGGTTTCAGGCCGCGCGGAGGGCGGCGCCGAGGCGGTGGAGGCGTGGGCCGTTGTAGGCGAGGCCGACCACGCCCCTGCGAGGGTGACTTGGGCCAGACCGCGCAGAAAGCAGCGCCGGAAGCCGAGCACGTCTTGGCTGATGCCGAAGACCGGTTCGCCGGTTTTCGGCCGGAGTTTGGCGAGCGCGCGGCCGGCGGTGGACGCGGTGCGGTGGCGCATGCGTTCGGCGAAAGGTGCCTCCGGCGGCGGGGCCGGCGGGTCGGACCGTTTTTCGAACTGCGCCACGGCGCGGCCGTGGGGTTCGCGCTGCAGGACGGCGAGGACCGTGAGACCGGGCGTGGCCAGCTCCACGGCCGTCGCGGCGGCTTCGCTCACCAAGTTGCGGTCGACCAGCAGCGTATCGAATAACACGTGACCGCGCACGGCGGGCACGTCGAGGAGCCGTTCGGGTTGGTCGTTGGCGCCTTGGCTGACACGCGGGCCGACGATCAGGCGCGAGACGGTCTTCCCGCCGGCCTGGGCGTTGTAGGCCTGCGGGAAGCCGTCCTGGGTTTTCATGATCCGGCTCGCGGGGTCGGTGAAGTTGACCTGATCGTTGGACTGCGGCGCCGGAGCGGGGGCTTGCGGCGCGCGGCCGCGGGGCGGGTTCCCATTGGCGGCGGCCTCGGAACGGCGGGCGAGTTTGGCTTCGTGCGCGGCCGGCTCGGCCTGAAAGCGGGCGTAGGCGCGCGCTTCCATTTCGGCCTTCGCGCGCTGGAGCTGGGCTTTGCGCTCCTGGCGGCGTTGCACTTCGGCGGGAATCGTCAGGCCTGCTTGCAGGGCGTCGCGTCGGCCTGGTCGGCCTCGGCCAGCAGCTCGGCGATTTCCAGATCGAGGGTGTGCAGGGTTTTCTCGGCGTGGCCGTGACTCACCGCTGAGTGTTTGCTCGCCTTGGCCAAAATCTTCGTGCCGTCGATGGCTGCGGTGATCTGCCCGACCTGCAGCACCCCGCAGCGCGCGGACAGTTCGAGGATTTGCGAGAAGGCCCCGGTCAGCCGCGGACCGTTTTTGCGGCGAAACGTGGAGGGTGTGTCGTGATCGGGGTGCGTGTCGTTGCCGAGAGCAGACGCACCGCGACGTTTTCGTAACTCGCCCGCTCGATCTGGCGGCTCGAAAGCAGGCCCGGCGCGTAGCTGTAGACGAGCCGCGCGAGCAACATCCCGGGCGGATATTGCTCGATGCCGGTGCCGCGCGCGTTGACCGGCGCCGTGCGGGTGTCGATCAGGTCGACCGCATCGATCACAAAATGCACCCGGTGATCTGCCGTCACCCAGTCCCGCAGGTCGGGCGGCAAGAGCAGCGGGGTATCTCAGTCCATGTTCACGTATCGAGTCATCTCTAACGCCATAGCAATGACCAACCGAGGTATCCGGCTAAGACCGACCGCCGGCGCGGGCATGTTTTCAAAACCCAAGGAACGCTGGCGTGGGGGAGTTACCCGGAGAGCGCGCAGGCTGATGACCAAACGTCGGGCGTTCTCCCAGCCCGGGTGGCGAGGGGGAAAAAATAACCGTGCGCGCGCCAAAAGCCGCCGGGGGGACTCGCCCGGATCGGCCGCCCCAGGAAGAAGAAATCATGTTCGCGGCCATGGTCCACGTCTTGCGCACCGGCATTCCGGGGGGCGATCTGCCTGAGCGCTTCGTGAACGACGGGACGGCCGAACGGGGTCAGCCACGGTCCCCGTTCGGCTCCGCGCGTCGAGCCACGGCGAGCCCCCCGGTGCCGTTGGCGGCGGGGACGCCGGAAAAACCATTTCTCCCAAGTCTATCGATCGCGGTCTGCCCCTCGGGCGCATCGTCTTCGATGACGAGAATCGATACTGGCTGGAGTGGGGTTATGCGCGTGCCGGTGGTTGAGGAGGGCGGGGCAGGATTAACGTGAAACGACTGCCGGTGGGCTCGACGGGTGCGACCGCGACCGTACCGCCGAGCATTTTGGTCATGCGCTTGACGATGTTGAGGCCGAGACCGGTCCCCTTGATGTTGCCGACATTGGACCCGCGTTCAAAAGCCCCGAAGATGCGGGGGCGATCTTTCTCCGGGATGCCGATGCCTTGGTCCTGCACGCTCAAGGTTAGCTGCTCCGGCGCGCCAGCCAGACAGACGGTGACCGTCGAGCCTGCGGGCGAATAGCGCACCGCATTGCTGAGCAGGTTGGAGGCGATGTGGTGGAACAAGTTCAGGTCGGTGGCGAAATCATCCACCTCCCCGGAGGCTCGGAAATCGATGACGTGGGCTTCGCGGTCACCCAGCCGGATCTCTTCGATAAAGGAGAGCAACTGTTCCCGTAAGTTGGCGGGCGCAAGGTTGACCACGACGCGGTCCGCATCCATGCGATTGAGGAGCAGAACCTCATCCAGCATCTCGGTCATGCGGCGAAGTGAGGTGGTGATTCGGCCGAGCAGCGCCTGGCGTTTGAGCGGGGCCAGCCGGTCGAAATGGTTGGTCAGCAGTTCCACCGAGCCCATGGCTGCCGTCATCGGCGTGCGAAACTCATGCGAGGTGACGGAAATGAAGCGGGTCTTCATCTCGGACATCTGGCGCTCTTGCTCCAGAATCGCGGCCGATTCGGACTCCAAGCGCTTGCGTGCCGTGATGTCGCGGACAAAGACCACATATTCATCCCGCCCGATCGGTGCGGTGCGGAGCTCGGCGATCAGCGGTCCGGTGCCGAGGGGCACTTCCGCCTCCACAATAACGGTGGCGCCGGCCGCGATCGCACTGGTGCCGGCGGCCAAGGCGGTTTTTAGGAGGGCTTCGGGCAGGTCTGCGCCCGGGGCCGCACCCGGGGTTGGGAGGAAAGCCGCGAGCGGCGTCGCTCCTTTGGCCGGTTGGAAATTGACCATCGTTCCGTCGCGGTGCAACCGCATCACCAGGTCAGGGATCGATTCCAACAGCGCTTGGATTTCGCTGTTTCGAACCGCGAGTTCTTCGGTGCGCTGCACCACCTTTTGTTCGAGCTCAATGTTGAAGCGCTCGAGTTGCGCGCGCGCCTGCTGTTGCAGGGTGATGTCGCGGAGGGTTGCGACCGCGAGGAGTTTTCCGTCGCGGCGGAAAATCCGCTGCGTAATTTCCACCGGGAAAATCGTGCCGTCGGCCCGGCGGTGCCACCGCAGCGGCACCTTCTCGACCCGCCCTTCGGTCCCCGATAACTCACGGTGATTTTCCCCGGGGGCTTCGGGTTCGGCCGAGATTTCGTCCGTCCGGAGCGTGAGCAGACGCTCGACCGGATACCCATAGTTCTGGCCGGCAGCCAGATTGGCCATGGTGATGCGACCGGAGTCTACTTCGAAGACGAGAATCGCATCGGACTCGAGATCGAAGAGCTCACGGAAACGCTGTTCGCTTTGCCGCAGGGATTCTTCACTCCGCTTTCGCTCCGTGATATCCTCCTTCAGTGCCACGTAGTGCGTGGCCCGCCCATGCGCATCTTTGACCGGGGTAACGATGGCCAGCTCCGTGAAATCGGTCCCGTCTTTTCTCCGGTTGATAATCTCGCCGCGCCACACGTTGCCCGAGGAAATCGTGCGCCATAGGTCCGCATAAACCTCCGGCGCAGTCCGGGCCGACTTCAGAATACGCGGATTTTTTCCGATCACCTCCGCGCTGGTGTAGCCTGTGAGCTCGGTGAAGCGCGGGTTCACATATTCGATCGCGCCCGTGAGGTCGGTGATGACGACGGTGGCCGGACTCTGCTCGACCGCGAGGGAGAGTTTGCGCAGCTCGGCCTCGGCTTGCTTGGACGCGGTGATGTCGCTCCAGACCGCCGCAATACATTCGCGCCCCTGCAAATGGAGGAGTCTGGCACTCACACGCACATCGCGCAGGCTGCCGTCGTGGCAGCGGTGACGGGACTCAAAGATGGCGCCGCCGTGTTCAAGGATGCGTCCGATGTTGTCGCGAATCTCGCCCGCGGAATGTTCCGCCTCGATATCGCCGATGCGGAACGCGGCAAATTCCGCGCGGCTGTAGCCGAGCCCCTCGTGTGCGGCGCGGTTGAACTCCAAGAATCTTCCCGTCGCTACTTCGACGAGCGCGATGGCGTCCGCGGCCTGCCCCACGATACTGGAGAAAACCTCCTCGCGCGCCTTGAGCCTGACCTGGGCGGTCTTGCGCGCAGTGATGTCGAGCCAATAACCCACCAGTTCCGTCGCGCGCCCCTGCTCGTCGCGCGTGACGCGCATCTCGTCGTGCATCCAACGCCAGGAGCCGTCGCCGTGACGGAAGCGGTATTCGCGGGTGATCGTGGACTTGTTTTCCAGATCCCCGCTCAGCGCCACGGCCAAGGCCGCGTCGTCCGGATGGAGATGGGACGACCAGAAATTGGGGTCCGCCATGACCGCAGCCGGTTCGTAGCCGAGCACGTTGCGGATATTGTCGCTGATAAAGGTCGTCGCGAAATCTCCCCGGGCGCCCATCGAGTAGATGATGGAGGGCGTAGCCGAAATGAGAAACTGCAGCCGACTCTCGCTGGCCTGAAGGGCCGCCTCCGCCGTCAAGCGCCGCCGCTCCCGCGCAAAGACTCCGAGCGCAAAGCAGATGTCGCCCGCCGTCTCCCGGAGCAGTTCGATTTCCCTCGGCTGGAAGTAGTCCTTCTCCACCGCATAGACGCTGAGCAGGCCCAGCGTCACCCCTTCCTGCTGCAAGGGCAGTGCGAGGGTGGCATTGAAGCCGGCGCGGGCGGCGCTTTCCCGCCAGGGCCCGGTGTCGGGGGCGGAAAAAAAATCGTTGCAGACATCGATCCGGTTCTCGCGAAACGCCGTGCCGCTGGGGCCGCGGCCCTCGGACGATTCGGGGTCCGAGGCAATGCGGATATCTTGGGTGTAGCCCGTCGTGTCACCGGCGACCGCAATCGGCTCGATGAAGCGCGTCTGCGGATTGAGCCAACCCGCCCAGGCGATGCGAAACCCGCCGGACTTCACGAGCAATCCGGTGATCTCGTCAAAAAGTTCCGCGGGGGATTGGGCGCGCACGAGTGCCTTATTGACCTCGCTGATGGTGAGGTAGAGTCGGTTGAGCCGCTCGATTTCGTTCTCGTGCGCCTTGCGCTCGGAGATGTCGCGGATGATCGACTGCACATGGCGGCGGCCATCCACCATCACAGGCCGGGAGCTCACTTCCACGGGGAAGGTCGCGCCCGCCTTGCGCCGGTGAATCGTTTCGAAGGTCAACCCCGCTTCGCTCAGCTCGGCGCCATAATGCCGCGGCACCGCGGCGGCCGCCTCCGGGACGAGCAGATCATGCGCGGTGAGCTGGCGCAGCTCCTGCACGGCGTAGCCGTAGGTTGCGACGGCGCGATCATTGGCTTCCACAACGCGCATGGACTCGTCGAAGAGGAGGATCACGTCGTTGACATTCCGCATGACGATCGTGAGCCGTTCCGCCGCCGTGCGGCGCCGGCGCTCGGATTCCAGCTTGCGGGCGATGAGATCGCTCTGCCGGTGGTGCAGCCAGGCGCGGCCAAACAAGACGACGAATAACAAAAAGATCAGCGCGGCCGACAGCTGCCATAATCCCTTCCACGCGTCGGCGTAGGCTTCGTCTCGTTCCATTGTTGATGTCATGATCCATGGCATGCCCGGCACGGGCAGGGCCACGCCCACCACGGGCACGCCACGGTAATCGTTGCCCTCCACCAGCCCGGGTTGCCCCGTGCGCAAGGCTTTCGCGGCGAGCAATTCGGGGTCGGTGAGCGGCCGGCGCATGAGCAGGGCGGCATCGGGCTGAAAGCGCAGAGGACTGAGAAAAACAAACGAATCGCCTTCGCGCCGAATCAGCGAGGTCTCGGCCGTGGCGTTTTCCACGGGCCATGATTCCACGAGGCCAAACAGCTTTGACTCGGCGGCGATCGAGAGCACCGCCACACCCGCGAGTTCCCCTGCAGCGGACCGCACCCGGACCATGACGTGCATGGACGCCAAGCCGGTTTTTTCCAGGTGCAGATCCTCGATCAACGGTGGCTCTGAGCGGTGGGCGCTGACCGTAAATCGCAGGAGTTCCTCCCGATTCTGGGGTGATATCACACCGTCCCACTCCCGGCCGACCGGGTAACTGCGCACCGGTCGCAGGGAACGGTCGAGGAGATGGATTTCCCGGTAAGCATAGGCCCGCAGCGCGGCGTTCAGATAGTTGTCAATTTCCCCCATTCGAGCCGGCACGGAGCCAGGTGCCGCGGACAACTGTAACAGCATGTCGGCGAGCCCGGGCAGATTCGCCACCACGACAGCATCCCCGAATCGCTCCTGCCGCCACGCGACCAGTTGGGCAATCTTCAGCTCCGTCACCGATCTAAGTCCATCCTCCACGGCATGCTGCCCCGCGCGGAACTGGTTCAACACGAAGTACCCCACACCCCCGGCCAAGGCTAAAACGGAAAGGAGAAAGACGGGCACCAGCCACCGAGGAGCCTTCGCGGCCGGATAATAGGCGGTGCTGCCATCCGATTCGGGTTCCGATTGGCCCGGGGCAGGAGAGGGGTTCGCGTCAGGCAGTTGCATGTAGTGGCGGACCGAGGACGAAAAGTATCCGTAACTGAGACCATTTCCAATCCGAATCCATATCCGCGTTCGTTCGTCCGAAACCAAGGGGCGGCCTGGACGCCGGCGGCGCGCGAGTTTGGGCCAGAACGCAGGCGGGCTGGCGTGCGCCGATCGGAAGGTCGGCGGGCCCAGTTCGGCCTGAAACGAACGCACCCGGGGATTTGCAAACGTGAAGGTGGAGACGATCAATCACGTTCGATAATCGCACGCCTGGGAGAACTCGCTGAAAATTACTACTTAGCGATTGGCGGAGTGACCGGAGCGGCGGTCTGAGCGGAGAATCTGACGAAAGTCGGTAGAGCCCCCGTGAAGTCGGCGCAGGTTTGGCGACGTTTGCGCGCGGTGGTGAGTCATCGGGGGCTGAGCTGCGACCAAGCGGAACTCCGTCCGTTGCACGGCAGCGCTGCCCGGTCCACGCCCAGCTTGGCCAAGAGAAAAGGAAGCGCTTTTGTCGCTGTCTGGTCCTCGTGGCCGCCCTGGGCGGACCGCGAGCGGCTGAAGCTTAGCCGACAGGGTCAGGTCAAAAACGCCGCCTTGATTGAAAGGTTGGCCGAGAGGGCACGGAGCCAAGCCCACGGAGCCCATAGAGCAGACCAGGTTTTGGCTCCGTGTCCGCGGTTCGGGCCTCGGTGCGCTCGGTGAAAAATAATTTCTTCCGGAAAGGGTGATTGATGCAGGCTCGACGCTGCCGGGGTGAAGACGCGCCGCACGCGGACGATCAGCCGTGCGGCCGCTGGTCGCCCCCGGGGGGAATTCGACCGGCCTGGGCGCGGCCCGCCGGCCAGCGCGCAAGGGATGCGGAGCGTCTCGCAAGCGATGCGATGCACCCGGGAAGGTTGCGCTCTATTCTGGCGGGCGCATGACTACCGCGGTGACGCCATCTCTCTGACCATGGAGCCGCCCCGTTCCACCCTCCCGCCCCCGCGGATCGCCGTCTTGGGGGCTGGCATCACCGGGCTGACCGCCGCCTGGCATTTGCAGCGCGCCGGGCTCGACCCCGTCGTGTTTGACCGGGCGGCGCGGGCCGGTGGGGCGATCGGCGCCGTGCGCCGCGAGGGGTGGCTGCACGAACTGGGGCCGAATTCGCTGCTGGAGGGTTCGGCCGAGGTCGCGACGTTTATCGATGCGCTCGGGCTCGGTCCGCGCCGGCTCTATGCGGGGCCGGAGGCGAAGCAGCGTTACATCGTGCGCGACGGGCGGCTGGTGGCCATGCCGGCGTCGCCATGGGCGTTTGCGACGACGACGTTGTTTTCGTGGCGGGCGAAACTGGCCTTGCTGGGCGAACCGTGGCGCCGCCGTTCGCCGGCCGACGCCGAGGAAAGCGTCGCGGAGTTTGTGGTGCGGCGGCTCGGCCGCGAGTTTCTCGACTACGCGATCAACCCGTTTGTCGGCGGGGTGTATGCGGGCGACCCGGTGCGGTTGTCGGTGCGGCACGCGTTTCCGAAATTGCATGCGTTGGAGCAGGAGCACGGTTCGCTGATCCGGGGGGCGTTAGCGCGCCGCAACACGAGCGGGGGGCCGAAAGGGCGGATTTTTTCGTTTCCCGACGGTTTGGAAGAACTGCCGCTCACGCTGGCGCGGGCGCTGGGCGGGGCCTTGCGACTGAATCACCGCGTGCTGAGCGTCGGCCGCACCGCGGACGGTTGGCGGATCGAGGCGGAGGCCGCGGGAGTGCGGAGCGCGGAAACGTTTGCGGCGGTCGTGTGCGCGCTGCCGGCCGGCGCGTTGGCGGGGCTGACGTTTGAAAATGTCCCGGGCGGCGAGCGCCTCGCCGTTCTGCGCGAAATCGAGCATCCGCCCGTCGCGTCCGTCTTCACGGGATACCGGCGGGACCAAGTGGCGCATGCGCTCGACGGCTTTGGGGTGCTGGTGCCGCAGGTCGAACACCGGCGGATGCTCGGCACGCTGTTTTCGAGCACGTTGTTTCCCGGCCGCGCGCCGGCGGGCCATGTCGGGCTCACGACGTTTGTGGGCGGGATGCGCGATCCGCAGCTGACGCAGCTCGACGATCCGGCACTGCTGCGCGTGGTGCAGGGCGAGCTGGAGCATTTCTTCGGAGCGAAGGGCCCACCGGTTTACACGCATGTCCAGCGCTGGCCGCGGGCGATCCCGCAATACACCTTGGGTTACCAGCGGTTCAAAGACGCGGTCGATGCCGTCCAAGCCGCGGCGCCCGGCCTGCTCATCGGGGGCAATGCCCGGGACGGCATCTCGCTCGCCAATTGTATCGAGTCGGGCCGGCGCCTGGCCGATGCCGCGGCGCAGCAGGTTGCGCCAACGGTTTCACGATAACCCGGGAACGGCGGTGGGCCGCCCGGCCTACACCTTCCGGCTCTGCAGGACGCGGATGTAGTTGGCGCGTTCGAAGGCGGCGGCGTCGGGGCAACGTTCCAGGTTCAACCGGCCCCGGAACTGCTCGATTGCGGAGAAGTTGTGGCCATCCATCCATTTTTCGACGCCGTGGCGCAGGGTGCTGATCACGCCCGGGCCGTGCTTGAGCAAGACCGAGACGAGTTGCACGGCGTGGGCGCCGGTGAGCAGGGCTTTCACCGTATCGGCCGCGGTGTGGACGCCCCCGGTCGCGGCGAGCGAGCCGCGCAGCAGGGGCGAGAGAATGGCGAGCCAGCGCAGGCGCAGCAGCAGTTCGTCGGAGTCCGACAGGCGCAACTGCGGCTGGACCTTGATCTCCTCGAGGTCGATATCCGGCTGGTAAAAGCGGTTGAAGAGCACGAGGCCGGAGGCGCCGGCGAGTTCGAGGGCCACGGCAAGTTGGGGGATGGAGGGGTGGAACGGCGAAATCTTCACCGCGATCGGGATGTGCACCGATCCGGTCAAGGCGTCCACGGCCGCAATCATCTCTTTTTCCACGTGATCGGCGGCGACGCTCGGGTCGGTGATGACCTGATAGAGGTTGAGCTCGATCGCATCCGCGCCCGCGCTTTCCAGCCGCTGGGCAAAGCCGATCCAGCTGCCCGGATGGCTGCCGTTCAGCGAGGCGATGACCGGGATCGACAGCGTCTTTTTGAGCTGGGCGAGCTGGACGAGATAGCGTTCCGGTCCGAGTTGGTAGTCGGCGAACTCGGGGTAGTCGGCGGCGGATTTCGGGGAATGCCAGATCGTGAGCCCGAACTGCTCTTCGAACAGCGACCGCATCGTCACGGCGGCCGCGCCGGCGTCCTGCAGTTTGCGGGCGACGTAAACGTCGTCGCAGAACGGCGACGCGCCGACGACGAAGGGGCTGTGCAGCGGCAAACCCAGATAAGCGGTCGCAAGATTCATGGGGTGGGGAATTGCGCCGACTATGGCCGCGAGGGGGGGGGTGGAGGCTCCGCCGGCGTTGGCCGAACGCACGCAGAAATGGGGTCAGATGGTGCGCGAATGCTGCAGGGCGCCGGCGGTCACGTGGGGGTCGAACCGCATGGCGACGACGCGCAGCAGCGGGGTGCCGAGCGGCGTGACTTGGACGGAGGCGGGCGTGCAAACGACGATGCCATCGGCTTCGAGGTCGGCGAGCGAGGCGAGTTCGTCGGCATAACGCGTGCGGAAGTCGACCCGGAGCGAGCGCGAAAGCGCGGCGAAATCCAGGCGCCGGTCGCACATCAGCCGCATGATGATCTCGCGCCGCCGGAGGTCCTCGTCGCTCAGGCGCAGGCCGCGTTCGGTGGGCAGCCGGCCGGCGGCGAGGGCAGCGCGCCATTCGGGGAGGGTCTTGAGGTTTTGGCGGTAGGAGTCGCCGGTGGAGGAAATGGACGAGACGCCGAAGGAGTAGAGGGCGGCGCCGCCGCGGGTGCTGTAGCCCTGGAAATTGCGGTGGAGGGTGCCTTCGCGCAGGGCGACGGCGAGTTCGTCTTCCGGTTTTGCGAAGTGGTCGAGGCCGATGTCGAGATAGCCGGCGGCGGTCAGTTTCTCGTGCGCCACGGCGAACATGGACAGTTTTTGCTCGGCATCGGGGAGTTGGGCGCGGTCGTCGAAGATTTTCTGGGCGGGTTTGATCCACGGCACATGGGCGTAGCTGAAAACGGAAAGCCGGTCGGGTTCGAGTCCGAGGACATCGTCGACGGTGTGGGCGAAGGAATCGCGGGTCTGCAGCGGCAAGCCGAAGATGAGGTCCACGTTGATGGAGCGGAAGCCGTTGGCGCGCAGCCAGGCGAAGGCGCGTTCGTTCAGGGCGTGCGGCTGGTGGCGGTGGATGGCCAGCTGCACGGCGGGGTTCGTGTCCTGCACGCCGAGGGACGCGCGGTGGGCGCCGATCGCGGCGAGGGCTTCGACGTGCTCGAGCGTCAGGCGGCGCGGGTCGATCTCGACGCTGAATTCGCAGTCGGTTTCCCGGTTCGGGAAAATCTCGCGGATCAGCGCGCCGAGGCGCCGGAGTTCGTCCGGTGGAAAGAACGTCGGGGTGCCGCCGCCGAGATGGATCTGGGTGACCGGCCGGCTGGTGTCCATGCGCTTCGCGGTGAGGCGCATTTCGCGGGCGAGGTCGTCGAGGTAGTCCCCGGCGGCGTGGCGGCTCCTCGTGATGACGGTGGTGCAGCCGCAGAACCAGCAGCGGGTCTCGCAGAACGGGAGGTGAAAATAGAGGGAGATGGGGCCGGCGCCGGCGCGGTTGTCCTCGTCGACGGCCGAGTCGATTGCGCGGCAATCCGGTGCGGCGACGAACTGGGTGGCGGGGGGATAGGACGTGTAGCGGGGCCCCGGGATCGAGTGCTTGCGGATCAGATCAAGATCGAGGGAAACGGGCGTGCTCACGGTGGGTTCGTTGGGCGTGATCATGATGCGGGGGCCCGCGAGTATCGCAGGGGAGGCGGGTTCCCGCTGCGCATGGCTTGCCGGTCGCCGCGCAAAAATTGTGATCGTGGGGCCGGCTGGGGCCGGGCGCCCCTTCCCCGGCCGCTCCGTTCCCGGCCGCGGTGCCGCCGGGCGGCTCATTCCCATTCGCGATCAAGGGGAGACTGATCTGCCGGAAGGCAGGAGCCTGCTTGCCGGCGATTCAGCTCGTCGCCATCGCCGGCAAGCAGGCTCCGACAAATCGCGTGAATCTCATCGCGCAAGCGAACTGGAATCAGGTCCGGGCCGCCGGGGTCTTGAAGCTCCGCCAGACCTCGAGCGGCAGACCCGCGATCGCGATGACGGCGAGCTGGCTCGCGACGAAGGCCACGAGCCACCACATCGCGGAGTCCATGAAGCCGTAGCTGTGGAGACCGACGCCGAGCATGTTGACGCCGAACCAGCTCCAGGCGGTCACGGTGTTGCCGAAGAGGGCGAGGGCCATGAGGCCGCGTTGTTTCACGAGGCCACCCCACCGGCAGTGGAGGATCACGGCGTTCCACATGACGATGAGCAGGGCGCCGTTTTCCTTCGGGTCCCAGCCCCAGAAGCGGCCCCACGACTGGTCGGCCCAGATGCCACCGAGGACGGTGCCGACGAAACTGAAGAGCGTCGCGAAGCAGATGATGCCGTAGACCATGCGGGTCAGGGCGTCGGCGGTCGCTGGGTCGAGGGAGCGGGTGAAGACGCCGCGGAGCACGTAGATCAGGGCGAGGAACCCGGCGAGGAAAGTGGCCGAGTAACCGATCGTCACGGTGACGACGTGGGTCGCGAGCCAGAAGTTGGAGTCGAGGACGGCGCGCATCATTTCCATCGTGTCGCCGCCGAGGGAGAGATGGTGGGCGATGAGGAGGGTGGCAAAACCGACGAGGCCGGCGGCGACGCTGCCGATGGCATTGCGGAAGAAATACTCGAGGACGAGGCAGAGCGCGACGGCGCCCCAGCCGACGAACAGGGCGGACGAGTAGAGGTTCGTCACGGGCGGCCGGGCTTCGAGCCACATGCGGGTCGCGATGCCGACGGTGGAAAGGAGGAAGGCGATGACGACGAAGACGAAGGCCACCTGACCGAGTTCGCGGGGCCATTTGAGCCACGAGATCACCGCCACGAGGAAGGCGAGGACGTAGAGCGAGGCGCTCGTGTAGAAGGGTTGGGCGGAATTGAAACGCGCCTCGATGTCGCACTTCGTCATCACGGCAGGCATGGCGGTGTCGAGCGAGGCGCGGAAGGAGCGGAGGGCCTGGTTGAAGGCCTCGGGTTGGTGGAGCTGCCAGGCACGTCCGAGAGCGGCAAACGTGAGCGCGGCGGGCGCGAGGCGACCCTGGGCGAGGCTGTCGGCCCAGGCGCCGCCGGCGGTTTTCCAGCCGGTGGGGTCATCGGGTTTGTCCGACGGGATGGTGCGCAGATAGGCGAACGAGTCCAAGGAGCTGAAAACCGTGCTCATCTCGAGGAGGAGTTTCGCGTCTTCGGAGCCGTGGGGGTTGGCGCCGCCGCGGGGGGCGGTGGCGGCGAGGCCGGCGGGGAGGGCTTGCTCGAAGCGGGCGAGGCGGTCGAGGAAGTCGGGGCTCGAGGCGTCGTTGAGGCTGTTCTGGAGGCGCTGGTAGAGAATCACGCTTTCGCGGAGCTGCACGACACCGCGCTGGAAGGGCGTGCGGAGGGCGCTCTCGGTGCCGTCGGCGAGTTTGGCCTGGCGCTCGAGTTCGCCGAGGTGGCCGGCGAGTTGTTGGGCGGAGAACCGTTTGCCGCCGGCGCCGTCGGTGGTCGCGAGGTTGAACAGCGCGAGGACCTCGGGGTGCACGATCTCGAAGGTCTGGTAGGTATCGGCGACCTTGGGACGGTAGAGCACGTCGAGCAGCCACGCCCCCGGGGTCAGCGAGCCGCCGGTGGGGGTGGTCACGCGCTGGCGGCCCTGGGTGAGGAGCAGGGTGGTGCGGGCGACGGTGTCGAGAGGCTTGAGGCGGCCGTTGACGAGGGTGGGCAGGCGGCTGAACGCGACGACGTCGTAGTCGCCGGAGTTGCGCGGGGCCTGGAGGGTTACGGCGACGGCGACGAGGGCGCCGAGGGCCACGAGAGCGGGGAAAAGGGACTTCTTCATGCGACGGCGGGGGCGGAGAGTTTGGCGCGGCGTTTCTGGACGAAGGCGACGAGGTGGATGCCGAACTGGGCGACGAGCCCGAGGGTCATCATCGCGCAGGCGACGTAGGGGAGGATCCAGGACGGGTTGCGCACGACCTGGAGGATGGAGGTGCGGTCGTTGTTTTCGAAGCCGGCCTGATAAAAAGTGAGGCCGGCGTAGCGCAGCGGGTTGTTCATGTAGACGAGGACCTCGCGGTCGTCGCGGCCGTCGGGGGTGGTGAGCCTGATGCGGCTGGAGAAATTCCTGGGGATGTCGGTGCCGGCGTAGCGGTCGTGGCTGAATTTTAGGAGGGTGAGCGAGAACGGTTCGTAGATGCGTTTGGGGCGGAGGGTGATCTTCCAGGAGCGGCCGCCGTAGTCGAAGCGCTGCGGGGCGACGAGCCCGGTGGAGAGCAAGAACGTGCCCGGCGAGGCGTCGGGGGCGACGAGCTCGACGTAGGCGGAGGGCAGGTTGGCCTCGTTGGTCTTGTAGGTCATGGGCTGCGGCGCGGCGACGACCTCGAGGCCGAGGCCGGTGGTGGCGAGGGAGGGCGGCGAGGCGGGGCTGCGCATCTGGAGCATGGAGTTCGGGTAGTAGGCCTTGGCCACGACGCGGAAGGGTAGCTTCGGGTGTTGGACGGAGGCGTGGCGTTCCAGCAACGCCTCGGGGATGGTGACGACGTCGTCGAATTTCGCGTCGGTGATGTCGGTGATGGCGACCTCGTTGTCCCGGTAGCTTTCGGCGTAGTTCTTCGTGTCGCCCTCGTTGAGGCGCAGATGGAAATCTTCCTGCCAGAGGCCGCTGAGCAGTTCGCCGATGAGGAGGAGAATGAGGCCGAGGTGGGTGAGGAAAATGCCGGCTTTGCGCCAGGTGAACTTGAACCGTGCGATGTGCGCGGCGAGGAGGTTGAGCAACAGGAGTCCGCCGATGAAGTAGCCGCCGGGGAAAACGGGGAGGGCGATTCCGCGGACATCCTGCCAGACGATGAAGGTGCGGAACCATTTTTGCTGAATGCCCCAGATGCCGAGGTTCGTCTGGTCGAGGGTGGCGGCGAAGACCAACAGCATCCCGAATACGAGCAGGGCGACCGTGAGCTTGAGGGAGACGAAGAAATCGCGGAGGTCGCGGAGAAGGGTCTTCATGGCGTGACGGTTTTCACGGTCTGGAGGAAATCGAGGAACGCGGGCTTGGCCCGGGCGACCACCGCGTCGGGGCCGGTGAGCTTGAAGAACCACATCGCGTCCTGGTAGGGCGTCATTCCGCCGAGGATGCGTTGCGGGTTGGCGGGATCGGCGCCCGCGAGGTCGACGACGGTGAAGGGCAGGCCGTTCGCGGTGAAGCGGGTCGCGGCGGCGGCGAGGTCGCCCTCGGCGATCGGCGGCAGGGCGACCTGGCCGCGCCAGCGGTTGATGTTGGCGAGTTCTCCGCCGACGGCGCCGGGGAAGGCGGTGATGGAGAGATCGGCGGTGGCGCCGGCGTCGCCCGTGACGGTGAAGCTGCCCTTGCGCATGGCGCCGACGGGCTTGGCCTGCCAAGCGGCGGGGGCGGTCCACGTGAGACCGGGTCCGCCGGCCGTGGGGACCGCGGTGCCGGCCAAGGGGCCGCCGGGAGAGGCGGGGGGCGGGGCGACGAGTGGGTCGGCCGGAGTCGGTGGCGTCGAGGCCGGCCGGGTCATGCTGGCCCGGAGTTCGGCGTCTTTTTCCTTCGGGATGCGGTAAGAGGCGGTGTCGGTCTTGCCGCAGCCGGTGAGCAGGAGGGCGAGAGCCACGGCTGCCCCGGGGGAAGCGAGCCAGCGGGTAGAAAACGAGGAGGCGATAGTCATTTATTGCACAGGGAATCAGCGCGCCCGCACTGTGACAGAAGCTGAGCCGCCATGACTCCGCATTCCTTGCGTATGATGGCTCAGTCCTTGTGCAAGGCCCCGGGGCGGCGCGAGTCCCGGTGCCGGAGGACGACAAGGTTTGCACGCTTCTCAGCAAGGGATGCACAGCCAGATGGGCCACGGGCTGGCATACTCGCGGCCGAGATTCCACTCCATGAAACCTACAACGAAACTGCTCCTCTCTGCCCTTGCGTTTGCCGCCGGCGCTGCTCTGGCCGCCGCCGCCCCCGTCGCGGAAAATTGGGAGAACCATTGCGCCAAATGCCACGGCGCCGATGGCAAGGGCCAGACCAAGGTGGGCAAGAAACTTCAAGCCAAAGACTACACCGACGCCAAGGTGCAGGCCGAAATGAAGGACGCCGACATGATCAAGGCGACCCTCGAAGGCGTCTTCGACAAAGCCGGCAAGGAAAGAATGAAGGCTTACAAAGACGAGCTCTCCGCCGATGAGGTCAAAGCCCTCGTCGCCTACATCCGCAAGTTCAAGGCCTGAACGGTATTGGCCCTGAGAGCAGCGCCGACGCGATAGGCTTGGCCTCCCGCGCCGGCGTTTCACGCGCCCAACCCCGCCCTTCTCCACCCACCATGTCCGATCCCCTTCCTCCCCCGCCCGCCGTCGCCGCGAAACCGCGTTCCCATTTTAACAACTGGATCAGTGCCATCGGCGGCGTCGTCGCCACGGGCGGGTTGTTTTCCTTTTTCTTCCTCGCGTGGATGGATCTGGTGAAAGGGGACAAGAATCCGTACCTCGGTATCTTCACCTATATCGTCGCGCCCGGTTTTCTGATTGCGGGCCTCGTCGGGGTCTTTGGCGGTGCGTGGATGCAGCGCCGCTGGGCGATCAAGCATGCGGCCACACCCGATAAATGGCGGCTCGATTTCTCCAACCGGGCCCAGCGCCAACGGCTCGTCGCGTTCGGCGTGTGTGCGGCGCTCTTCATCGGTTTGAGCGCGTTTGGCAGTTTTCAGACCTATCACTACTCCGAATCGACCCAGTTTTGCGGCCAGGTCTGCCACCAGGCCATGAACCCGGAGTTCGTGACCTACCAGCGCGGGGCGCATGCCCGGGTCGCGTGCGTCGAGTGCCATGTCGGTTCCGGCGCCGAGCATTTCATCAAGGCGAAGATCAACGGCACGCACCAGCTGATCGCCACGATTTTGGACAATTACAACCGGCCCATTGCGACGCCGGTGAAAAATTTGCGCCCGGCGCAGGACACCTGTGAGAAGTGTCACTGGCCGGAGAAATTTGCCGGCAACATCCAGGTGGATTACGAGCACTTCCTCTCCGACAAGAAGAACACAGCCTACACCGCGCGCATGCTGCTGCACGTCAACAAGAGTGCCCCCGGCAGCCCGCTCGGCGGCATCCACTGGCACGTCAACACGACCGAGCGCGTCGAATATTATGCGATCGACGACAAGCGGCAGGACATCCCGTGGATGCGCGTGACCAACGTGAAGACCGGCACCGCCAAGGTGTTTCGCGTCGACTCGTTCAAGGGCGAACCGCCCGCGGACCGCATCCGGGTGATGGACTGCATCGATTGCCACAACCGGCCGGCGCACGTTTTCCCCACCGCGAACGAAGCCGTGGAGAAATCCATCGCCGCCGGCGTGATCAGCACGAAACTGCCCAACATCAAGCGTGTGGCCGTGCAGGCGATGATCCAAAAAGAAATCACCACGGACGCGGACGCGCCGACGAAGATCGCCGATTTCATCAAGGCCAAATACACCGACGCGGCTCTGGCGGCGGAGGTGCCTGGCACGATTGCGGAAGTGCAGCGCATTTTCGGGCTGACGATTTTTCCCGAGCGCAAGGCCGACTGGCGGGTCTACCCGAACAACATCGGGCACAAAGACTGGCCCGGCTGTTTCCGCTGCCACGACGACAAGCACAAGACGGCTTCCAACGAAAAGGTCCGCTCGAGCGATTGTAATTCGTGCCACGTGATCATCGCGCAGGGCAAAGGCGCGGAGCTCGAGACGCTGTCCGCGAAGGGGCTCACGTTCAAGCACCCCGACGGAGAGCCCGATGCGGAACTCTCGTGCAGCGACTGCCATAACGGCGGGATTCAAAAGTAGTCCGGCGCGCGCGGGCCGGCAGGAAACGCGCGCGGGCCGGCAGGATCTGCGTGGTTCGGCCCGGCTCCGCCAATCGCCGCGCATCAACGGCCAACGCGTGCGTAGCCGCAACGTGGATATTGCCGCATACTCGCGCGCATGAAAGCTGTGTGTTTCGCAATCCGCCGGGCCGCCGCCGCGGGCCTGTTGCTCGGGTTGGTGTGGGGGAATGGCCGGGCGGCCGAGGCCGTGGCCCAGCCCGCGCCGGCCGCGACCAAGCCCGCCGTCGCGAACAAGGAGTGCATGGAGTGTCACGAGGCGGAATTTAAAGCCCGCAAGAAGGGGCTCCCCAAGGAGTGGGTGGGGGTGCGACCGGAGCTGTTCGCCAAATCCGTCCACGCCAAGGCCCATTGCGTCGACTGCCACAGCGGCATCAAGGAAGCCGAGCACGGGTCGAAGGTGCCGCCGGCCCAATGCGCCTCCTGTCACGAAAAGGAGGCCGCCCAATACGCGACGAGCATCCACGGCATGAGCCACAAGATGGGTGCATCGGACGCGGCCGCGTGCGCGAGCTGCCACGGCACGCACGACATGGTGCCGGTGAAGCAGGTCGATTCGCCCGTCTTCAAGCTCAACCTCGCGAAGACCTGCAGCACGTGTCACGACAACGCCAAGCTCACGAAGGACTACCGCATGGGGAAGACCGAGGCGGCCGGCCACTACCTCGACAGCATCCATGGCAAAGCGCTCGTGAAGATGGGCCTGATCGTCGCGCCGTCGTGCAACGACTGCCACGGCGTGCACGACATCAAGCGCAGCATCGACAAGGATTCGCGTTCAAACCACGCGAACATCGCGAAGTCGTGTGGAGCCTGCCACGTCGGGATCGAGGAAGTTTACAACGAAAGCGTGCACGGCCAGTTGCTCAAGAAGGGCGACAAGCAGGGGCCGGTCTGCATCGACTGCCACAGTGCGCACGACATCGAGAAACCCGCCACCGCCCATTTCAAGGGCTTGAGCGACCAGAGCTGCGGCAAGTGTCACGAGGACCGGCTCGAACATTATCGCGAGACCTATCACGGTAAGGCGATGGCGCTCGGCCAGCCCAACGTCGCGTCCGACGTCGCCGCGTGCTACGATTGTCACGGCCACCACGATGTGTTTCCCGTCAGCGATCCGCGCTCGCGGTTGCACCAGGACAAAATTGTCGGGACCTGTGCGCAGTGTCACCCGGGGGTGAACGCGAGCTTCACGCAATACGCGCCGCACGCCAACCCGCTCGACAAGGTCAACTACCCCGTCCTGAACAAAGTGTTCCTGTTCATGACCACGCTGCTCGTGGGCGTGTTTTCGTTCTTCGGTCTGCACACGGCCTTCTGGCTGTTCCGGTCGATCTATCTTTATCTGCACGACTCGAAGTCGTTCCGCGAGGCCAAGGTCGCGACCCACGCCGACGACGACACGTTTACGCGCTTCACGCCGTTCGAGCGCATGCTGCACTTGATGATGGTGACGAGCTTCCTGGCGCTGGTGATCACGGGCATGCCCCTGAAGTTCTACTACACGGACTGGGCGAAGATCATGTTCAAATTTATCGGCAGCGCCGAGGTCGCGCGCACGCTGCACCACTACGCGGCCGTCGTGACGTTCGGCTATTTCGTGCTCCACGTGGGCAGCCTGATTCCGGAGTTCTGGAGCAAGCGGCACACGTTGCGCGACCCGGCGACCGGGAAATTCCAGCTCTCCCGCGTCTGGGCGACCGTGTTCGGACCCGATTCGATGGTCCCGTCGTTCCAGGACTGGCGCGACTTCATCGCCCACCAAAAATGGTTCTTCGGCAAAGGCCCGCGGCCGCACTTCGACCGCTGGACGTATTGGGAACGCTTTGACTACTTCGCGGTATTTTGGGGCATCGCGATCATCGGGTTCTCCGGCCTGATCCTGTGGTTCCCGAAGTTCTTTACGCTCTTCCTGCCCGGCTGGGTGATCAATATCGCGATGGTGGTGCACTCCGACGAGGCGCTGCTGGCCGCCGGCTTCATCTTCTCGTTTCACTTCTTCAACACGCATTTCCGGATCGAGAAATTTCCGATGGACACCGTGATCTTTTCGGGCCGCATCTCAAAAACGGAGATGTTGCACGAGCGGAAACGTTGGTATGACCGCCTGGTGGCCGCCGGCAAACTCGAGACCTATCGCATCAAGGCCGACGACTGGGAAGGCCGGAAGAATATCGCGAAGACGATGGGTTTTATCTTCTTCGGCACCGGCCTCGTGCTCCTGGTGTTGATCGTCTACGCGATGACCTCGCGCCTCGGGCACTGACGAACGCAAACGTGGCGCCGCGGGTGGGGGTGAACCGGTGTTTCACCGCACCCGCGGCGCCGCTTTTTACGGGACCTCGTAAACTTCGACGCGAGCGACGCCGGTCGCGGCGCCGGCGCCTGTGAGTTGGGCGGTGGAGGCGCCGGGTCCGAGACTGAGCAGCAGCCCCGCATCCTTGCTGCTGGTTGGAAGCACCAACGCCCTGACGAGGCGTGGTGCGGCGGTGATCCGGCGCGTCGCCGGCCGAGCCCGAGTCGCCGTTGGTCGTGAGCGTCGCGCCGGCTTGAGCGAACAGCGGGAGCCGTGGGTCGGCGAGGGCGCCGGGCACGCCCAAGGCGGCGCGGCCGGGCCCCACGCCCCGGATGAGCAGGCGCTGCGGTACATGGCCGGAAACAACGCTGCCGGCGGCCGGTGTGGCGTCGCGGCCGCTCGCCGGCCCGCAGGGGGAGAGATTGATGATCCGGCGTTGCGGTGCGGTCGGCCCGGCGGTCGCTTCGCAGACTTCGATCATCGCCACGCCCGTCGCACCGATGAGCAGCGCCGGGTCGGCTCCGGGCGCCAGCGTCGTGATTCCCCTTCGCGATCCCGTGGAGACTGATCTGCCGGAAGGCAGGAGCCCGCTTGCGGGCGATTCGCGACGTAATCATCGCCCGCAAGCGGGCTCCTGCAAATCGCGTGAATCTCATCTCGAAAGCGACCTGGAATGAGCCGCACGGCGTCTTTGCTGTCCGCGGGCAGGACGAAGGCGCCGACGGGTTTCGCGGTGGCGGTGAGCGAGAGGGCGGTGAAGCAGCACTGGGCCGGGCCCGACTCCGCCACGATCGAATCTCAGGCCAAGAGCCCTCGGACACCGGGGTGGGGTCTCGCGGTGGATTCGCCGCCGCCCGCGGCATAGGACCCGCCGGCGGGCGTCTCCGCTTTGATCGCAACCAAGGCTACGATCACACAGGGGACGTCGACGTTGGACATGAGCATGCCGCCTGCGGCATCGAGCGCCGTCGTGTGGGCGGGAGGGACGCGGTCTGCGCCGCCGCGGCGAGGGCCGCGTCCGCGAGCCCGAGCGCACCGGGAGTCGCCGGGTATTCAGGGGAGCGGCGAGCCGGGCGGCGACCACCAACCAGGCCGGCCCGGCGCCGTCGGGCGCGAGGGCCGGGTCAATATTCCGGCGGTTCCTCGGGGGCTGCAGCGGCCGGGGGCGCGCCCGTGGCGAAGAGCCGTTCGAGTCCGTCGTAGGTGCACAGTTCGTGCAGCATGAAGTCGATCAGCTCGGCGCGGACGAGCGGCAGGGTGGCGAGATGCGCGCGGGCCTCGTCCAGGCCCTCACATTCGAGCAGGACAACAGCGCGACGGTCGGTTTTTGTGAACCAGATGTCGCGGATGATGCCGCGTTTTTGCAGGTCCCAGATGACGGTGGCCTCGGCGCGCAACAGGTCGTGGAGGTTGCGGTGGACCGGCCGGGGCAGTTCCCGTTCGATGGCGAGGATGCGCATGACGATAATTTACGGTGCGGGTGGCGGTGCGGGGGGATCGGCGGTGGGTGGCGTGTGTCGGGCAGCCTCCCGGGCCTTGAGCTCGGCGAGTTGCAGGGGGTGCTCTTCGAGGAGTTCTTCTTCGGACATCCGGCCGGTGAGCCAGGCGAGGTTCATCGGGTAGACGTCGGGGTTGAAGACGACGAAGTAGAAGTGCCACACGAGGATGGCGAGGGTGGCGAGCACGGCCTCGTAGAAGTGAATCGTGCGCGAGATGTCGAAGCCGAGCTTGGAGAAAAGACCGAGCGAGGTGTTGTCGAACCAGAGGACGGCGCCGGTGATGCCCATCAAGATGGTGCCCCACATCATGGCCCAATATTCGGCCTTTTCGATGTAGCTGAAGCGCGGGAAGGCCGGCTTGGTTGCGGCGAGGCCCAGATTGTATTTTAGCACGCCCCACGGATCCGTGAAATCGCGCCACCGCGGCAGGAGATCCCCGATGAGGGAGCGGCCGGGTTTCGTGAAGGCGAGATAGGCGAGGTGCCAGAATCCCGCGACGACAATCACGAGGCCGGCGATCCGGTGCGCCCAACCGCGCCATTCAAAGGCCCGGTGGCTCAGGTTGCGGATGCCGACGACCCACCACGCCTCGGGGTACCGGAGCATGAACCCCGTCACGACCAGCAGAACGAAACTCACGACGAGCACGCCGTGTTGGCACCGCTCATGGGCCGTCATCCGCAGGTAAAGCCGGTGGGCGACGTGCGCGGGCTCGATCAGGCCCTTCTGGATCGCGAGCTTGCGCCGGATTTTTTTCAGAAAATCGAGCGCATTGTGCAGAAACATGCCGCCGACCACGACGACGATGAGAATGACGTAGACGCTTGAAATCAGATAGAGGATCGGACTGCTGCCGTCTTGGCCGTCGGCGGTTTCGGGGCTGACGTGGACCTTGCCGATGGCGAAGCGGGCGGTGGCGCCCTCGTGGCATTGGCCGCAGGTCGTGACCAGATTGGCGGCGTGGATGGTCGAGGTCGGGTCTTTCTGCGACTTGATGGCGTGCGAGCTGTGGCAACTCGCGCAATTGACGACTTCGACGGCGCCGCCGCGCACGGCGAGGCCGTGGAAACTGTCGGAGAACGTTTGGAAGGATTGCGACGGCAGTCCGTATTTCTGGGTGAGCCGGAGCGAGGCGTGACAGTTCCCGCAGACCTGCTGGGCGACGTTCTTCGCGCTGCTGGGCGAGGTGGGGTCGGTGTGTTTGCGGATGTCGTGTTCGCCGTGGCAATCGGTGCAGGTGGCGGACTCGACGTTGCCCTTGCGCAGGGCGACGGCGTGGACGCTGCCGGTGAATTCCGCGGCGACCTGGTCGTGGCATTTGGCGCAGGCGTCGGCGACGTGAAGTTTGTTCATCTGCGCGCTGGCGACCATCGCGCGGTTCATCTCGTGGGCGCCGTGGCAGTCGACGCAGTTGGCCGCCTCGACTTTGCCGCCGAGCAGAGCCGCGCCGTGGACGCTGCGGTCGAAGGAGCTGACAAATTTCGTGCCGCGGAGGGCCTGGCCGGCGACGCTCGCTTGGCCGACGTGGCAGGATGCGCACTGCTTCGTTTGCGCGAGCTTTTGGGCGAGCGTGGGTTTCGCCGGCGGAAGGGCGACGACCGCCTGGCGGTGGCAGGCGAGGCAGTCGGGCGCGTTCGGCGCCCGGGCGGTGAGCGCTTTGCCGTGGGCGGAAGCGGCAAAATGGTCGCGGGCCTTTTCGTGGCATTTTCCGCAGGACTCGGTTGGCGCGGACTTGAAGACAAACGAAGCGCCCTTGACCGCGGCGGTGTCGTGTTGGCCGTGGCAGCCGACGCACGACGTGTCCTCGCCCGCGGGCATCGGGTTCAGGGCGATCCGCGGATGAAACGCGTGTTTCTTGGCCGTGTCTTCGTGGCACGATGCGCAATCGACGGCGACCATCGGTTTGCGATGGGGCGAACTCTCGCCGTCGAATTTCTCGTGGCAATCGACGCACTCGAGCGAGCGGTGGGCCGACTTCGCGGTGATTTTCTCGTCGATGAAGAGTCGCAGGGGCTTGCCGGCCTTCTTCATCGCGAGCGTCTCGTCGCTGTGGCATTCGAGGCACGAGGCGGTCGAGTTCGGGGCCGGCTTGGCGTCGGTGGGCTTCGGCGGCTCTCCGCCGACGAGCTGGGCGGCGAAGCCCAAGAAAAGCCACCACCGGCCTCTTGCCCGTCGGAAGTGAACGCGCGGGTAAGCTGGGCACGAGGTCGTCAGGGAAAGAGAGGGGGACGTTTTCGTTTGACCGCAGTATAGACCGAAGCACCGGCGGGATCTCCGCATCGGCTGGCCAACCATGGGCGCGGATTGACCGCCGTCCGCCGGAGCGTTCGGAGGTTCGACGGCAACCCGGTGTTCGCCTGGGCCCGGCGGTGATGGCGAGCGATGCGGGGGCGGGTCCGTCACCGGGCCAAGATATGCGGAGCTTCGGCCAATGGGCCGGTAGTCAGTCCCGGCGCTTGGCGCGATAGTGTGAGCGCAACCGCGCAACCCCGCGCGTCCGTGTTTCCGCCCCGCTCCCTCCCCTGCGCCCGCGCCCCGTAGACCGATGAACGAAACCAACGAACGCCCGGAGGACGACGCGGTGGCCCGACGCGTCGCGCAACTGGAGGAACGGATGGCGAAGCTGGAGGCGCGCTTCGGTCGGGACGCGGACGCGGCGCCCGCGGTGGTCGTGCCGCCGTCGCCCATCGCGTTTGGGGCGGTCTCTCCGGCCGCCCGCGGCGAGGACGAGCTGGAGTTCGAGGTCGGGCAGAACTGGTTTGCGCGGGTCGGTATCGTGGTGCTCACCCTCGGCGTCGGGTTTACCGTCTCGCTTCCCTATGCGAGCCTGCCGGCGGGCGCGCCCTCGCTGATCGGCTTTGGGCTGGCCGCGGGGCTGTTTGGGTTGGCCCGGATCTGGCGACACTCGTTCGAGCTGGTGTCGAGCTACCTGCGAGGGGTGAGCATGGCGCTCTTCTTTTTCGCCACGCTGCGGCTGTATTTCTTTGGCCCGTATCCCCTCCTGACCACCGACACGGTTTCCGGCCGGGCCCTCCTGGTGCTGGTCGTCGTGATCAATCTGATTTTGGGCTATCGCCGCCGCTCCCCCTGGTTGGTCGGACTGGCGCTGGTCACGGGTTACGTGACGGCCATCGCGGTCGGTGCGGCGGGATTTGTGCTGCCGGCCGTGGTCGTGCTGTCTGGTTTGAGCGTCTGGGCGAGTCTGCGGCACCCCTGGCCGGGCCTCGTGCCTGCGGGCATTTTGCTCGGTTATGCGACGTATTTTATTTGGGCCGGGAACGATCCGTTGCTCGGCCGGCCGTTTCAATTCCTGGCCGCCCCGACGACCGCCCCCGCCTTCGTGTTGGCGTACCTGGTGGTTTTTGCGTTGGGGGCGCTCCTGCGCCGGGATCGGGCGACCGAGGATGGTCTGACGAACAGCGCCGCTTTTTTGAACTGCGCCCTGGGCTACGGGGTGTTTTTCGTGCACACGCTGGCGCGGTTCGGCTCCGGGTTTGCCGGCGCCCACCTTGCGGCCGCCGGGGTGTTGCTCGGGGTCGCGGTGGCGTTTTGGGTGCGCGAGCAAAGCCGGGTTTCGACGTTTCTCTATGCGATGACGGGCTACCTGGCACTCAGCATGGCCATTATCAAGGCGGCCGCCATGCCCGATGTCTTTGTCTGGCTTTCACTGCAAAGCGTGGTGGTCGTGGCGACGGCAATTTGGTTCCGGTCCCGCTTTATCGTGGTGGCCAACTTCCTGATCTACGTCTCGATCGTGCTCGGCTACATCGTGGTGGCCAAGGCCGAAACGGGGATCAGCATCGGCTTCGGTATCGTGGCTTTGGTGACGGCGAGGATTCTCAATTGGAAGAAGGATCGGCTGGAGCTGAAGACCGAGCTGATGCGCAACGCCTACCTGGTCAGTGCATTTTTCGTGTTTCCTTACGCGTTGTATCATCTCGTGCCGGCCACCTATGTCGGTCTCGCGTGGATCGGCCTCGCGCTGGCGTACTACGGCATGAACCTGCTGGTGCGGAGCCAGAAATACCGCTGGATGGGGCACGTCACGTTGCTGTTGACGGCCCTCTATCTCGTCGTCGTCGGCACGAGCCGGTTTGAACCTGTGTATCGGGTGCTGTCGTTCCTCGCCTTGGGCACGGTGCTGCTGGTCGTGTCGCTGTTGTTCACCCGGCTGCGGAAACCAAAACCCGTCGCGACCGCGGAAACGCCGGCGGCGGGGAGTTGACGGCTTGCGGTCGGTCGCGGGAGGAGGCCGGGCCGACCGCGCGAAACGGGGCGGGGTACGGCGCCTTTGGTTTGGGCTCCGGGTGGCGCTGCGGGAATGGTAGACGAATCATCGCCCCAATTCGGAGGCGCGCTTTGCCCTGATCCGGCGCGAACTCGAAACGATGTTACCCGGCAAATACCGGCCGATAGCGGCGCCCGGAGCGCCGCGCAGCCGGCCCTTACAGCTTCACGCTGAACGTAAGGTTGAAATTGACCGGTTGCTTGAAGGAGAAGCCGTTCGGCACGGCTTCGCGAGCGGGCGAGGTGTAATCGCCGTCGCGCGGTCGCTGCACGGTGCCAAGGTAGGTGACGGAGCGGTCGTTCAGCAGATTGTTCACGACGAGGTTTGCCTGCACGGAGCGTTCGAAGAGGCGGAAGCTGTAGGCGAGCGTGCCGGTGACGGTGGTGCTGTCTTCTGGCGCATAGACCATCGTGAAGACGGTGCGCTCGGGATCGTCGATTGCGCGGCCGAGATTGGCGGGATCGCGTATCGTGTCGTTGGCGCGGTCGCCGATGATGCGCTTGCCGCTCCAGCGCACGCCGAGGCCGCCGCGCAGGCCTTTGAAGCGCCCGGTCTGCAGCGTATAGTCGGCGAACAGTTTCACGAGGGGCTGCTGCTGGTCGAGGATGCGGCCTTCGATCTGGCTGCGCCGGAACTGGAAAATCTGATTGTAGGCGTCGGCCGCGGTTTGGGCGTCGGGCGAGCGTTCGTTGGCGGGAATCGCGAGGTCGACCGACGCGAGGTTCGTCGTGGGGTCGACGCGCACGCTGGCGTCCTGGGCGATCTGGCGGAACACCTCGACATGCGCATCGATGTAGGCGCGCGTCATCGAGTTCGCGTCGTCGAGAAAGACTTTCGGCAGCGCGACGCTGCCCGTCAGGCGGAACCCCTTTTTCAGATTCGCGGTCGCCTCGAATTCGAAGCCGGTGCCGTGGCGCTGCGAGATATCGACATAGGTCGGAATCAAGTTTTGCCCGCGGCGGTTGAGCGGCGTCGTGCTGCCCTGCGGGATTGCGCGGTAAAGGTTGTTGATCTGCGGTCCGCCGCTGATCGAGGCGGCGCGGTTCTTCTCTTCGTTTTGGTAATACGTGAAGGAGAGGTTGAGGTTGCCTTTGAAGAGCTCGAGCCGCGTGCCGACGTCTAGGCCGGTCGCGACGGTCGGCGGCACCAGATTGCCGTTGATCAGCACGTTGTAGGCGGTGGCCGGATTGAAGGTCTCCGCGAAGTTCACAAACGGGCTCAGCCAGCGCGTGACGTGAAAGACCGTGCCGATCGATTTCGTGGTGCGGTAGCCCTCGAGCGGCGGGGCGTTGAAGTCGTCCTGAAAACGGTCGCCGGCGTATTGCGGCAGGCGGCTGCGGTCGGTGGCGCGCGGCCGGGCGGTGGCGGGTTGGGCGGGGCCGGTGGCGCGGCCCTGGGCGTCTTTCGGGATGTAGGTGAGCTTCGCCCAATCGGCGGGGGCGGACGGACGGAGGAGCGGCGTCGCGGGATCCCAGTCGCGCGGGTAGTCGCCGGTGCGCACCTGCTGCTGCGACGCGCTGTAGAAGCTGTCGCGCCGCACGGCGCCGAGGAGCACGAGGCGGTCGCGCCAGAACTTCGCGTTGAGCGCGACGAGGCCGTAGTTGTAATTCGCGTCGTTGACCGTCTCGGTGTCGAAGCGCGAGTTGTCGATCACCCAACGCGGCCGGATCTGCGTGTCGGCGACGCCCGGGTTGAGGTAGCGGATCGGACTGCGACTAAGGTCGGTGATCTCACGGGCGCTTTCGTTCCAGTAGCGGCGCACGCGGATAAACTGGGCCGGCAGGATCCACTGCGACTGGTCGGCGCCCTGCGCGGTGCTGAGCCAGCGGTAGGAAAGCGTGTAGTGGTTTTCGCTGCTGCCGCCCATGCTGTTGACGGTGAACTTGCCGAAGCGCGTGTTTTTTACCCAAGCCGCGGCGAAACGCACGCTGTCGAAATCGTAGTTGCGGTAGCCGCGAAAAAACGAGCCGTCGCCGTAGGGCTGGAGGAAGTGCCGGTTGGGCGAGCCGTCGGCGAGCACGCGGTTGATGTCGATGTAAGAATCCTGCGAGCCGCGGTTTTCCTCGCCGTTTACGAAATAAGCCTGGCGGTTGATGTCCGCGGCGGCTTCGAAATAGAAATCGCCGAAGCGCTGGTTGATCGTGAGCTGGAGATCTTTGAACCGCGACGAGAGCAGCGGCGCATCGGGCGAGAGGGTGAACTCGTCGTCGGGCACGCGGAAGAACGAGTTGGCGAGCGCGTTATTGAAGCGGCCGTCCGGCAGGCCGAACGCGTGGCGGAAAGTGGCGCCCGCGGAAGCGAACGTCGGCGAGCCGGGCAAGGCGCCGGAGGTGAAGCCGGCGATCGGCGTCGTGGCGGTTTCGCCGCCGGCGCGCGTCATCGGTTCGCCTTCGAGATTCAGGACGGCGTTGAGGCCGCCGGAGGGATTCCAGACGTGGTAATTCGCGCCGCGGCGGTTCACGCCGGCGGCGGTCGCGGCCGTCACGACTGCAGCCGCGGCGCCGCGCAGCGCCGTGGGCGTGCTGTAGGCGAGGGCGCCGTTCCACCCGGAGAGGCGGTCGTTCAGCGTCGTCATGCCGGTCTGCTTCTGGATCTCGAGATACTCGCCATCGAGGCGGATCTCCGTGTTGCGCCACGGGCGGAACGTTGTCGTCGCGAAGGCGCCTTTGCGCTGGTTGAAATCTTTCTCGCGCCAGCCGTCGCCGTCGCCCCACACGCCGGCGACGCGCACTGCGGCGCGTTTGCCGACGGGTTGGTTCACATCGAAAGTCGCGCGGTAGGTGTTCCACGAGCCGACGCCGAGCTGGCCGTTTTGGAACGCGCGGTCGGTGCGGGCGCGCTTGGTGGTCGAGGAACTGGTGCCGCCCAGCGTGCCATTGCCGAAGAGAATCGAGTTGGGGCCGCGGCCGAAGTCGAAGCGCTCGATATTGAACGTGTCGTTGTCGCCGTATTGCGGGAAAAAATTCCGCTGCTGCGTGCCGGCGCGGACACCGCGCGTCTGGTAATACGTGGAGAACGTGAAGAACGTGGCGTCGCCGTTGTTGGGAATGCTGTCGGAGCCCGTGGACCATTCGGCGGCGCTCTGGAGGTCGTTGAGACTGAGTGCATCGATGAACTCGCGCGTGATCACCGAATAGGCCGCCGGCGTATCGCGGAGATCCGTGGCGAGGCGACCTCCGGCGAGCGCACTGGTGGCGGCGAAACCTTCGTCGCGGTCGGTGCTGACCGTGAACGGCGTGAGCTCAACCGGAGCGCCCGGGGCGACGGCGGCCGCAGGTGCTACCGCTTGGGCGGGCAGGCTGCCGGTCGCGACGATGGCGCCGGCAACAGCGAGAAGAGAGCGCGGCATGCGGCCGAGAAACGGGTAGTTCATGGGGCTGAAGCTGACTAATAGGAAACTGGATTTCCGGGGGATCGACTGATTGATAACAGAGAGGAATCTGGATTTTCAGGGGGATCGGATCCGGGAGGGGTTAAAGGGGAGGGTGCCGGGTGGGATCGGAGTCGGTCTTATGGGTCCGACGCAATCCTCATCGCACAACGAAAGCTAGACCGCCCCACGGTGGGGGAGATGGTCATTGTCGTTGCGCGCCTCATGCCGGTCATTCGCGGATGCGCCATCTTGGCGCGTCCCAATAACCACCCTTTCTGGTCCAATTCTCCCATCAACGCTTTGCGCGCTTTTCGTACCCGTGAAGAGCGACATTTGATCCTCCGTGAAGCGGCTTGTGCCGAAAACGTACGGGTCAGAGACAGTAGTGGTTTTTCGCAAGGAGTCCGCCTTCCCGACTTGACGTGATATCACTCCATGATAGATTAATCTATCATGAACAGCAAAACCGCAACCGTGGCTGACCTTCGCAATAATTTCCGACGAGTGTCGGCGTGGCTCGAAAACGGAGAGTCCGTCGAGATTATCAAGCGCGGGCGGCGCTTTGCCCGGTTGACGCCAGCTGCAGCCGCGCCCAGCAAGCCCGTGAAGATCGACTTCGCGGGTCAGTTGCGCGCAGTTTGGGGCCATAAGGTATTTACTGTGGCTGAAGTCCAGGCGATGCGTGACGCAGAGTTGGGAGGCCTGTCGTGACCGCATATCCGGATACTTCCTTTCTTTGTGCGCTCTATGTGGCGCAAAGCACTTCGGCTGCCGCCATTGCCCACTATCAGCGGATGAAGGAACCGCTGCATGTCTCGGCGTTGTTGCTCGGCGAATTTCGCCAGTCGGTGCGATTTCAAATATTCCGCCACAGCCGGGACGCCAAACAGGGCTATGGTCGCAAGACTGGTTTGGGAGCCTTGGCCAAGTTGCAGTCGAATATCGACGACGGTGCTCTTGTGGTCGTGCCAGCGGACTGGGCTGAGGTGATCAATATTGCTGAGCGAATCTCCGCTCAGCATACGATCGGCGGCGGTCACCGGTTTCTAGATGTCCTGCACGTCGCCACCGCAAAATACCTCGGCACCTCCGAATTTCTTTCATTCGATTCTAACCAGCGATTGCTCGCCGTTGCCGAGGGCCTCGCGTCAAAGCCGTGAGGCGCACCGTGCGGGATTGTCCCAATTTGGTTCCATTCAGAAACGCGGGAAAATCATGGCCTGCCAAATTCACGTTGGTGGGGAGCAAATCAAATCGCTAGCTATGGGTGAGGATGGGCGGGGGGCCTGACGGGCTCGCGGGTAATCTCTACGTTGACCATCGTTATGCCGACATCGGGATAACCGAAGTATTCGATTTTGCCTCCGGCAGGCGTCCCTCGAATTTCCCCGATCTTTTGATACTGATCAGTCATATGTTCGCCCCATTGAGAGTGCCGATCATACGGGTGTGGTTCGGGGAGGTTTCTGGGGGTTAGCGAATAGCCATACAGGTCGGCCCAGTTGACGATCCGTGCCTGCAAAATGATCCGGGACTCCGTTGTCACGAAGACTAACGACTCACGATTCCCCAATCCGGCGACCAATTCCTGTCTATATTCTGTCAGTGTGCGGAGAGATGGATCCGGAACCGGAAATTCGCGAATCAGTAACGACAACGACTCGACAAATCCACCGGCGTCTTCTGCCTTCCGGATCCACTCTCGGAAGCCGCGCTCCAAAAGAAACCCGCAAGTTGAGCAATAGACCGTCCATTGCGGCGAGCTCGGGCTGAAAACATCCGTGCCGACTAACGAAACTTCATGCTTGGCGGCAGCCTCACGAGTCTTCGCATCGAGCGGAGGACCGAGGCCGCTATAGATGATCTTAACGTGCCGCAGCGTCCCATGGCCATAGGGGCAAATCTTAGGCAGCGCAGCGGGTAAAAAATTGCCGGGCGGCTGCTCAAGTTCAGTGATCTGCTCCACAGCTACAAAGTCAGTCACTTTTTGAGTGGCCCCGAGAAAACCTTTTTGGAGCACGCCTCTTACCTCCACTCGCTTAGCCTCAAACTTCAGCATCATTCTGATCCGGGCTTCGCGTCTGTGCTCCGGCGGCACATCGCGAACGAGCGAACTGACATCGAGTGCAATCGGTGCGCTTTGCCACTGGTCCGCACCTGATTTGTCATACAGCCAGTCCACTTGCCGGTCTGCGCGACAATAGCCGGACAGACGAATATTCCCCACGAAGCCTATCTCGGCGCGCTTCTTTGCTTCGGCGACAGACGGAACCGACTTCGTGCAGCCAGCCAGCACGACTGCCACCGCCGCAACCAGCGTGAGCCAAAGCGCACTGAACGTAAGCCGGGGATTCGACACGAGGGGCGGAAAATTACCATCGAGTAGGCATGAAGGTGCAGCGGAATGGCGAGTCGAAATGGTCCCCACTCCTTGGCGCGACCGTTTCTATACCCACCGGTTTGGAGACGACCGCTCGGGCGCGCGCGACAGAGCTGAGGTTTCTAGCCGAAGTAAGGGGGGCTTTTTGAAACAACGGATTTCCTGGGAACCTGCGCGCTCCGCGGGGCTTCATGAGTGCACCACGTCGCGGAAAGAGGCGTTCGCGGGTTTCGGCCCGTCGGAAACGCGCTCGACCGACCGAAAATTCCGGCCACGCGATGCGCCGCACTCTTTAGGGTCGGCCACCTATTGAGTCGGTCATCGTCGCTTCACGGGTAAACATGCCCTGAAAACCGGTCGAGGATTGCGGTAAGAGACCGAAAAATCCTTCGCCACTCAGCCGTTGCAACCGCCCCCGCACCCGCCACCGCCACTGCCGCCAGCGTGAGCGTGCGTGTGTTCTTGCGCGTGGGCCGGCTCCAGCTCCTCGGCCCGGCCGCAAAGCTGGTCCGCCAGGCCGCAGAGAATCGCGTAATACTCGTCGCGCGGGAGACCGAGGGCGGCGGCCCCGAAGGTTTCGGCGTCGTCGGCTGAGGCGAATTCGCCGTAGTTCACGGCCACGAGCTGATAGAGGGCGAGGTGCGGCACCCTGGGGAGCTGCAGCATGAACAGCGGATGCACGTGAAGCGTGAAGCCGTCCTCGGGCCGGTCGCCGTGGGGAACGGGGTGCGCGACCTCGCCGGGATGGAGTTGCGCGGCGTCGAACAGGATCGCGCACGGGTAGCGCACAAACGCACGGTCGTGGAGCAACTGTTGGAGTTCCTTCCACCCGAGACCGGGGCCGTATTTTGCGCAGAGCTCTTCGCCCTTGGCGGCGACGTGGGCGGTGAGGGATTGCTTGGCGTCGTCGGCGGTCAGTTGGGTGGCCATGGGGTCGGGAGACAGGTGTCAGGAGACGGGAGACGGAGGACACAGGACGGGAGACGGGGGACAGAGGACGGGAGACGGAGGACAGAGGACAGAGGACGGAGGACGGAGGACGGAGGACAGAGGACGGGAGACGGAGGACGGAGGACGGAGGACGGAGGACGGAGGACAGAGGACGGAGGACGGAGAAGAGGGGGAGGCCTGCCCGTTGTTAGGCTGAAGACTCTTTCAAGCGGATGCCTGTCTCCGGACGCGTGTCTCCTGGCTTCGCTTCGTTATCCTTCGAGAGGCGGCCTTGGAGAATCGGCACCGCCATGCGGAGAAAGATCGTGTAAAGGAGCAGGCCCATGGCCCAGATCCCGAGGCAGATGAGCGTTTCATTGAGCGTGGGAGTGTATTCGACGATCGCCCCGAGTGGAGTGGGCGTGAAGCCCGGGAGCACGAGACCCATGCCTTTTTCGATCCAGATGCCGATGATGCAGAGCACGCAGGCGACGTTGAGCCACTTGAGGCTGCGGCTGAGGGGCAGCACGAGCAGGGTCATGGCGATCAGGTTGAGCGCGATGGCGGTCCAGATCCACGGCACGAGGGCGTAGTGACCATGCAGACCGATGAAGAGGTATTTCGCGGAGGCGACGTGGAGGTTGCCGGAGTAGAATTCCTTGAACACTTCGTTGGCCAGAAGGAACACGTTGATGAGCATCGAAACTTGCACGATGCCGCGCAGCATCAACAGGCCGCGATCGGTGATCATGAGCCGTTCGGACATCCGGTGATGCACAATCTCGTTCACCTTGGGGCTCTGCATGAGCAGGCGCAGTCCGGCCGCGGGCAGTCGCAACACGACGGTCGGCTCTTCCGCCGTGGCGGTGGCGACGCGGGGCGTGCCCGTGAGCGCGGAGACTTCGCCAAATTGTTCGCCGGCTCCGGCGCTGCGCGTGATGCGGCTGCGTCCGTTCTCCTCGCGTTCCACGACGACGCGGCCGCTGAGGACGAAAAAGGCGCCGTCATCGCTCGCGCCCTGGGTCAACAGGACATCACCCGCGGCAGCCTCCACGACGGTGGCGCCGAGCAGGCTGCGCTTGCGTGCGTCCAACGAAACGGTGGCGAGTTCCGGCAGATGGTGAGCCAGCAGCTCCAAGTCCTCCAGAAATGCCGGGCGGGGTGGCGCGAGGCCCGCGGCCCCCGTGGCGGGCCGACGTTCGGCGATGTGCTGATGGTGGGACGACGCGGTGACCCGGCGAACCACCTGCAGGGCGAGAATGATGAGCGCCGGGCCGGCGGTGAATGCCGAAGCGAGGAAGCGGGGGCCAACGATCGCGGAATTCCAGAACGGCCGCCCGCCCAACCCCACGTAGAGGAAAGCGGTCACCGTATGGATCGAGATCGCCCAGACAATCGCGACGAACACGAACGGAATGTAGAACCACTTCGACGGTTTCTTTTTCTGGTAACGGCAATAGAGCAGGTAGCCGCAGATGTAGACGTTCAGCAGCAGATACCCGTTTAGCACAATCACGTCCCAGCTGAGCATCGACGCGGGGAAATTCATTTGGCCGATGCCGGGGATGAGATGCCAGAACCGGTCCGGCCGGCCGAGATCGACAGTGACGAACGCGAGGCACATGCAGATCGCGGCCACGGCCAGCAGCTCGCCGAAGATCACCAGATCGTGCAGCTCCTCGTTGCCGTAGATGTAGACGGGAATGACCATCATCACCGCCGCGGCGGCCACACCGACGAGGAAGGTGAAGTTGGCGATGTAGACGCCCCACGAGACCTCGTCGCTCATGCCGGTGGAAGCGAGGCCGTAGACGAGTTGTTTGCAGTAGGCGTTGAGGCCGAAGAGGCAGAACGCCGTTAGGAGCCCCATCCACGCGTAGTAGCGCCAGTCGCCGACGAACGCGATCCGGGCACACCGCCAGAGAAACACGAGGTAGCTGCGGGCGGCGGAGATCATTTGTCGAAGTAGTAGAAGAAGCGCGGGGACGTCCCGATTTCCTCCTTGAGTTGGATGAACACGCGTTTCTCGCGGAGAATGTAGGAGACCTCGCTCTCGGGATCCAAAATATTGCCGAACTTGCGCGCGCCGACGGGGCAGACCTCCAGGCAGGCCGGGTAGCGTCCGACGCGGGTGCGCTGGATGCAGAAATGGCATTTTTCCATCACGCCCATTTTCCGCGGCCGGTTGCCGAGGTAGGCCATGTCGGGGTTGATCTTGTCCTTCGGGATTTCGGGCTTCGCGAAGTTGAAGCGGCGCGCGAAATAGGGGCAGGCGGCCTCGCAGTAGCGGCACCCGATGCACCAGTCGTAGTCGATCACCGTGATGCCGTCGCTCTCCTGCCAGGTGGCGTTGACGGGGCAGACTTTGACGCAGGGCGGATTTTTGCACTGCTGGCACTGCACCGGCATATAGAAAAAACCCTTTTCGGGCACGGACTCGGGCGCGTAGTGGTGGTCTGCCTTCTCCAGATCGAGCGAACCGTGCGGCAGCTTGAGGACGCGGATGTATTGGATTTCCGGATTGCGCGACTGGTTGTTCTCAGCGACGCAGGCGTGGACGCATTTGCGGCAACCGATGCAGCGCGTGAGATTCAGGCAGTAAACAAATTCGACGCCGTCCATCGGCTTGAGGTCGCGGACGTGCGGGCGGATGCCGTATTGGCGCTGCACGTCGCCCTCGATCCGTTTGATCACCCGGGTCATGTCGTCCGGCGAGAGTTCCTTGTAATATTTTTGGAGGAACTGGTCGGTCGAGGTGAAGTCGCTCAGCTCCCGCAGCGGGGAGAGGCTCGCGGCGAGGGCGGTGAGGCCGCCGAAGGTCGCCGTGCCGCGGAGGAAGCTACGGCGGGACATCGCGCGATCGGAGGTTTTGTCGAGGAGGGGCGAAGGAAGGGACATGTCAGGGGGCCGGGTGGGGGTGGGCCGGGGCGGCGTCGACCGCGTGCAGCGGATGCGGGCCGGGGGCGGGTGGACGCGTGGGGATGTGGGGCGCGTGCGGGTCGTGGCAGTTCGCGCAGCTGAGCCGCTGGGCCTTACCCTTGGAGCGATCCCAATAGCCGCCCGTGCGGCCGTGGGCGCCGGCTTCCCAGTCGCGGTAG
>JBIKOK010000166.1:0-14540 GCA_044358025.1 Opitutaceae bacterium | reverse complement strand
CAGCACCCGGATCCCCGCGACGAAGCGCCCGAGGGCCCGGGCGGCGGCGGTGAAGGCCGGGGCGATGGCAGCGGTCGCCGGCGGCGGCGCGGCGGTCGCGGGCGCTTCCGCGGCGAGGGCGGCGGCGGCGGTCGCGATGACCGCGGCCCGCGGCCCGAAGGCCAACAGGGCGGCGGCGCGATCTGATTCGCGTTAAGCCTTGCCCCCTGCGCCGCACCCGGCGCATTTCAAAGGCACCCGCCCACCGCGGGTGCCTTTTTCATTTCCCGCCTCCGGGCGGTCTGATCGCTCAGCTCTCAACTCCCAGCTCTCAACTTTCCCGACTGATGTCCGACCTCATCGTCAACGGCGGCAAGCCCCTCTCCGGCACCATCACGCCCTCCGGCAACAAGAACTCCGTGTTGCCCATCTTCTGCGCGACCCTGCTCACCGACGAGCCCGTCACACTGAAAAACGTCCCGGACATCACCGACCTCGACAAACTCGTCAGCTTCTTCCGCGCGCAGGGCTCGCAGATCGAGTGGAACCGCGACCGGGGCATCATGCGCGTGGACCACTCCACGTTTCGCAACACCCTCGCCAACGACGAACTCCCGCAGGATATGCGCTCCACGGTGCTGCTCTATCCCGCCCTGCTCCACCGCCTGCGCAAAATCACGATCCACGCCAACACCAAGGGCTGCACGCTCGGCGTGCGCGAAATCGACCCGCACCTCGATATTCTCCGCGCCCTCGGGGCCTCGGTCCACCAGGGCGACCCGCTCGTCATCGCCCTGTCCGCCGGCTTTCGCGGCGCGCGCCACTGGCTCGACTACATGTCGGTCACCGTCACGGAGAATTTCGCCATGGCCGCCGCCCTCGCCAAGGGCAGTTCCACCCTCATCAACGCCGCCAGCGAGCCGCACGTGCAGGATCTCTGCGCCGCCCTCGTCGCCATGGGCGCGAAGATCAAAGGCCTCGGCACCTCCCGCCTCGAAGTCACCGGCGTGAAAAAACTCCACGGCGCCACCATCACCATCAGCAGCGACTACCACGAAATCGTCACCTTCCTCGCCCTCGGCGCCATCACCGGCGGCGAAGTGCGCGTGCACAAATCCCTCCCGCCGCACTTCGATCTCATCACCCGCGCGTTCGCCAAACTCGGCGTCGTCGTCGAGCACGAGGGCGACACCGCCCTCGTGCGCCGCGGCCAGAAACTCGTGATCGAGGTCCCGTTCACCGCCAATCTTCTCCCGAAAATCGAGGCCGCCCCCTGGCCCTATTTTTCCGTCGACCTCCTCCCGCTCATGATCGCGCTCAGCACGCGTGCCGAGGGCACGATCCATTTCTGGAACAAGGTTTATGAAAACGGTTTTGCGTGGATCCCCGAACTCGCGAAGTTCGGCGCCCACGCGATGGTCAGCGACCCGCACCGCATCGTCGTCTTCGGCAACCGCCCGCTCCACCCCGCCACCGTGGATTCGCCCTACATCATCCGCGCCGCCGTGGCCCTGACGATGGTGGCGGCCGCGATCCCCGGCCGCTCGGTCGTGCGCAACGCCGAGATCATCAAACGCGCCCACCCCCGCTTCGTCGAAAACCTCCGCAGCCTCGGCGCCGAGCTGGAGTGGAAATAACCGTCATGCCCGCTCCCGACTCCGCCCCCAAAGGCCTCAACTACCTCGCCTCCACCCTCGCCGCGCCCGTCTCGCCCGCCGAGGCCGCCCTGCGCCCGCTCTCCTTCTCCGATTTCACCGGCCAGCTCAAGACCGTCGAGCGCCTCAAGATCATGGTCGGCGCCGCGAAGCAGCGCGGCGAAGCGCTCAACCACATTCTCCTCTCCGGCCCGCCCGGCCTCGGCAAAACCACCCTCGCCTTCATTCTCGGTAACGAACTCGGCAAAGCCGTCCGCGTCACTTCCGGCCCCGTGATCGAAAAAGCCGGCGACCTCGCCGGCCTCCTCACCAACCTCGAGGAAGGCGACATCCTCTTCATCGACGAAATCCACCGCATCCCGAAGACCGTCGAGGAATACCTCTACTCCGCGATGGAGGACTTCCGCCTCGACATCATGATCGACCAGGGCCCCAACGCCCGCAGCGTCCGCCTCTCGATTCCGCGCTTCACCCTCGTCGGCGCGACCACCCGCAGCGGCCTCCTGACCGCCCCGCTCCGCTCGCGTTTCACCCTCCAGACCCGCCTCGACTACTACGACCACGCCACCCTCGAAGGCATCGTCCAACGCAGCTGCGGCCTCCTCAAAGTCGAACTCGACGCCGGCGGCGCCGCCGAGATCGCCACGCGCGCCCGCGGCACCCCGCGCGTCGCCAACAACCTCATCAACTTCTGCCGCGACTTCGCCCAGCAACGCGCCACCGGAAAAATCACGCAGCCCGTCGCCGCCGCCGCGCTCGAACTCCTCGAAATCGACGCCGCCGGCCTCGACGAAATGGACAAGCGCATGCTCCGCGTCATGGCCGAAAACTACGCCGGTCGCCCCGTGGGCATGACCACCATCGCCGTCGCCGTCGGCGAAGAAGCCGAAACCCTCGAAGAGGTGCACGAGCCCTATCTCATCCAGGAAGGTTACCTACAACGCACCCCGCAGGGCCGCATTCTCACCCCGAAAGGCTACGCCGCCGTCGGACTAAAAGCGGCGACCGGAGGCGAGCAGGGCTCGCTGCTCTGATCCCTTGGCGCCGGCCTCCGCCCCGGGCGCGCAACGCTCCCGCAACTTAGTCTGGCACCCCGCCGCATCCCGGACATCGTCGCCCGCCATGTCCCTCCGCGCGCGCCTCCTCCGCCTGCTCGTTTCGCTCCTCGCCTGCACCGCGACCGGCGTTGTCCCCGCCGCCGCCGCCCCCGCCGGCGCACCCGTCGAGAAATTCCAGCAGCTCGACCAACTCCTCCCCACCCCCACCGCCCAGCGCAACGCCGCCGGCGCCCCCGGCCCCGCCTACTGGCAGAACCGCGCCGATTACGACATCGCCGTCGAACTCGACGACGTGCAGCGCCGTATCCGCGGCTCCGCCACGATCACTTACCAGAACCGTTCGCCCGACGCACTCGCCTACCTCTGGCTCCAACTCGACCAAAACTACCAGGCCCACGACGCCGACTCCCGCGCCGTGCCCAACACCCGCCGCGGCGTCGACGCCGCCAAGGTCGGTTACGCCGCCCTCGACCGCCTGCTCGCCCAGGAAACCTACGACGGCGCGATGACACTCTCCGGCGTCACCGACACCGCCGGCCAACCGCTCGCGCACACCGTCGTCAAGACGATGCTCCGCCTCGATCTGCCCGCTCCGCTCGCCCCCGGCGCCAACTTCGCCTTCAAGCTCGCCTGGGAATTCCCCATCAACGACGCCAAACGCCTCAACGAACGCACCGGCTACGAGTTCTTCGAAAAAGACGGCAACTGCATCTACACGATCGCCCAGTGGTTCCCGCGTCTCGCCGCCTACACCGATTACGCCGGCTGGATGCACAAACAGTTCCTCGGCACCGGCGAGTTCACCCTCGAGTTCGGCAACTACACCGTCCGCCTCACGACCCCCGCCGACCACGTCGTCGCCGCCACCGGCGTCCTGCAAAACCCCGACGACGTCCTCACGCCGGCCCAGCGCGAACGCCTCAAGCAGGCGCAGGGCGAAGCCAAGAAACCCGTCTTCATCGTCACCCCCGACGAAGCCCGCGCCGCCGAAAAAACGAAATCCACCGCGACGAAAACCTGGGTCTTCCGCGCCGATAACGTCCGCGACTTCGCCTTCGCCTCCTCGCGCAAATTTATCTGGGACGCCATGGCCGTCGCCGGCGCCACCCATCCGCCCACCCCCGAACGCCCCGGCGGCATCGCCGACCGCAAGTATCGTCCGCCCGTCATGGCCATGTCGCTCTACCCGAACGAAGGCATGCCCCTGTGGGACAAATATTCCACCCACGCCATCGCCCACACCATCGAGGTCTACTCGCGCTACACGTTCCAGTATCCTTATCCCGTCGCGTGGTCCGTGCACGGCCCCGTCGGCGGGATGGAGTATCCGATGATCTGCTTCAACGGCCCGCGCCCCCTCGACGACGGCACCTACCCCGAGCGCACCAAGTTCGCCCTCATCGGCGTCGTGATCCACGAAGTCGGCCACAACTACTTCCCGATGATCGTCAACTCCGACGAGCGCCAGTGGACCTGGCTGGACGAGGGCCTCAATTCCTTCGTGCAAATGCTCGCCCAGGAGGAGTGGCAGAAGGACTATCCGCAGCGGCGCGGCGAACGCGAGATGCCCGATTACATGCGCCGCACCGACCGCGTGCCGCTCATGACCAACTCCGAGTCCATCGCGGAACTCGGCTTCAACGCCTACGCCCAGCCCACCGTCGCGCTCAACCTTCTCCGCGAACACATCCTCGGCCGCGAGCTCTTCGATCACGCCTTCAAGACCTACGCCCAACGCTGGATGTTCAAACGCCCCACCCCCGCCGACTTCTTCCGCACCATGGAGGACGCCAGCGGCGTCGACCTCGACTGGTTCTGGCGCGGCTGGTTCTACGGCACCGACCGCGTCGACGTCGCCATCGACCAGGTCAAATGGCTGCAACTCGACTCGCGCGACCCCGCCGTCGAAAACCCGAAGGCCAAGGCCGAGAAGGACGCGCTGCCCACGACCCTCACGCGCGAGCGCAATGCCGCCCTCCCCAAGCGCCTCGACCGCTTCCCCGAGCTGAAGGATTTTTATGACGACTTCGACCAAGCCGCCGTGCTTCCCAGCGACCGGAAGAAATACGAAGCCCTGCTCAAGGAGCTCACGACCGCCAAGATCAATCCCGCCCTCCTCAAAACCGAGCGCAACGTCTACCTGATCGAATTCTCCAACCTCGGCGGCCTGCTCACCCCGCTCATCCTCAAACTCGACTTCGCCGACGGCTCCACCGAAGAGCTCAAACTCCCCGCCGAGATCTGGCGCTTCAACACCGAGAAAGCCTCCAAGCTCATCCTGACCAAGAAGGAGCTCAAAGCCGTGACCTTCGACCCGCGCCAGGAACTCGTCGATTGCGACCTCGAGAACAATTTCTGGCCGCGCCGGCCCGTCAAAACGAAGTTCCAGCTCTTCAAGGAAGACGCCGCGAAGAACCCGATGCGCGAACTCACCAAGCCCGAAAAAGCCGAGAAGCCCGCGAACCCCTGACCCGCGCCATGACCTGCGGACTGCAATCATCTCGGCTCCGCCTGGTCTTCGCCCTCCGGCTGCTCGCCTTCGCCTGGCTGGCCCTGCCGGCCTTGGCGCATCCCGTGCACACCTCCACCGCGGAGGCCGACTTCAACCGCACCACCCGCAAACTCGAAGTCTCCCTGCGCGTCTTTGCCGACGATTTCGAAGCCGCCCTCGCCGCCCTCGCCGGCGAAGCCGTCTCCCTCGAAAAAACCCCGCCGGCCACCGTCGATGCCCTCGCCCGCGCCTACCTGACCGCCCATTTCATCGTCAAAAATCGCGACGGAGTCCTCGCCGCCCACCACTGGCTCGGCCGCGAACTCAAGGACGCCGCCAACGAACTCTGGCTCCATTTCGCAATCGACCTGCCCGGCGGCGTCGACGGTGTGCGCGTCGACTACGCCGTGCTCAAGGAGCTCCACTCCGACCAACTCAACACCGTCCGCGTGCGCGACGGTCCGCGGACGCGCATTCTCACCTTTCCGCCCGGCCAGGGCGAACGCACCGTGCGCTTTCCGCCCTAGCCGGAGTCATGCGGTTGGAGGCGGAGCAGCGGGGCGAGATGGCGAGCAGATTTCAGTCGAGGAAGCCCGACGCATACCCGGAGGGTCTGTGGAGCGGCTGACGCAGACTGAAAGGTGCCGCCAGATCGCCTCGATCCGACCCGATCAACTGCATGAGTTCGGCTTACAGGTCTCCCAGTTGCGGCCGCAGCACGATCTCCTCGACCACGGTGGTCCGCGTCAGCCGGTAAACATCCAGAAACGCCCGCGCCACATCCGCCGCCGGCATGATCCGCTCCGGCGCCACCCCGCTGGCGCTCCACGAGGGCGACCACGTCGCTCCCGGATGCACACAGCACACGCGCACGCCCACGGCCTTCGTCTCGGCGCGCACCACTTTCGCCAGACCCGTCACACCGAACTTCGCCGCACAATAGGCCGCACTCTGCGGATACGCCTCGAGGCCCGCGATCGAGCTCATGAAAAACACATCGCCGCACTTCCGCTGCACCATCGCCGGCACGAACGCCCGCGTGACCAAAAACGCGCTCCGCAAATTCGTCGCCACCATCCGGTCAAACTCCGCCACGCTCGTCTCCAAAAACGGCGCCATCGCAAACGCCCCCGCGTTGTTGATCAGCACGTCGACCGCACCGAACCGCTCCGTCACCGCCGCCGTCATCGCCGCGACCGACGCCTCGTCACTCACGTCGCACGCAAAAATCCCCACCGCCGCCGCGCCGCCGCTCGCGCGTTTCGCGCACGCCCGCGCCACTGTCTTCAGCTTCTTTTCATTCCGCGCGACCAGCGCCAGCTGCACGCCGCGCACTTCCTGCGCAAAGACCTGGGCGATGGCCTCGCCGATTCCCTGCGACGCACCGGTAATGAGCACAACGGGTTTCTTCATGTTCCACCGAGCCTCAGGCCAAGGTCGCGGCGGGCGCAAAACAAAAGCCCGCCGCCCGCACCCGCCGCCCGCCCAAGTTCGGTCCCTCCGCGCGCAACGCTCGGCTCTCAGCTTCCCGCGCCTGCGGCGCGCTCAGCACACCAGCGACCCAAAATCCCGGAAGTCCGCCGTGAAGCCGCCCTTCACGCCCTTCGCAATCACGCTCACGGCATCGTGCGAGTGCAGCGACTCCAGGTGTGAACAGGCCACCTCAAAATCCGCGATGCGCTTGTCGCCCGCCAGCTCGTGATACAGCAACCGCGCCGCATCCTCGACAAACTTGATGTTCGCCCCGTTGAGCTCGGCGAACGCCTGCTCGTCCTCGCGCTTCACCATCACCTGCGTCTCGGTCTTGAGCGCGTTGGCGCAATGCCGCTGCAGATCCTCAATGGTCACGTTGCGGCCGGCCGCGAGCGCGACCCGCACGCGCGCCTTCGAGCGCTGGGCGTGCGGCGTCGCATACACCCCGCGCGTCTGCCGCGCGTGCTCCGCCAGTTCCGCGCTGCACGGACACGTCGACGAATAGACAAAATCGAACTCGATCACGCGGCTAAATTTCCCGTCCTGGTCCATCGTCGCCTCCAGCGCCACGCGGTAATACTGCCAGCCCGCCAGCCCGCTCCGCAGGCTCGGCTGCAGCATCGGATAGGAAAACGCGAGGTGGATGCGCGCGTTGAACGAGTCGATCTTGCGTTGGTATTTCAGCAACAGCTTCCGCAGCACCTCGAACGAAAACACTTCGTCCTGATGTTCGTAAAACGAACGCATGATCCGCCCCATGTTGATGCCCTTGAGCCCCGCCTGCAGCGACACCGTCCCGGTGATGCTCGTCTCCAGCGTGTGCTCCTTGCCGCCGGCGGTCCGAAATCGCAGCGGCAACCGGAAATTCGCGCACCCCACCTGCTGGATCGGCACGCGCGCCCCCTCGGCGGCGTTCACCGCCTCCATCATGTCGGGCAAAGTGGCCCGGTAGGCCGCATCGGACTTGAACCCCGCGTCGTGGCGGCGATTGACGAGCGGCGGCACCCCGCCGGCCGTCTCGTGCAGATACATCGGTTTCTTTTTCATGTCGTTTTTGGTGGGAGCAAACGGCCGGACGGTTGGTGACGATAACAACCGCACTGGGCCAAGTTCGGCAGATAAAGGGTTTCTCAGCGCGTCGCGTCGGGGCCGAAATACTCGGCGAAGTTGCGCGGCGTCTCGAAGAGGCGCACGCAGTGGAGCCGGCCCGCCGTGATATGCGGTTCAATTTGCTGCCAGAAGGCGATCACGAGATTTTCCGTCGACGGGATCACCCCGCGCAAAAAATCCACGTCCGTATTCAGGTTGCGGTGATCGCACTTGTCCACGACCGCCAGGTGCAAAATCCGCTTCAATTCGCCCAGGTCGACGATGTAGCCGGTCTCGGGATCGGGCTGCCCGCGGACGGTCACTTCCAGCACGTAGTTGTGCCCGTGCCAGTGCGGATTCGTGCACAGGCCGTATTGCGCCGTGTTCCAGGCCTGACTCTTGGTCGGGTTGAACAGCCGGTGCGCCGAGTTGAAGTGCACTTGCCGCGTAATGTACACGGTGCCGGTCAGCACGCGCGGAGCCTTCGCGCGCACAGAGCGGGCGGAGCGTTTCGGAAGGGCGGCTTTGGCGGACATAGGGCGTCACACGTAGCACAAAACCGCCCTCCGTCAACCGCCGCGGTCATGACGAATCCGCCGGCCCGCCGCCTTTCCGATTGAACCGCCTCTCTATCCCCCGCTCACTCCGCCCGTCCGCCTCCGCGCCTCCCATGCCCATCCGCAAAGCCCTCATCACCGCCGCGAATCCGCGCCAGCGCACCCTCCCGCTCCAGACGCTCATCGACCAGCAGGGCGAAACGAAATCCGCCCTCCAGATCGTCCTCGAGGAGGCCGCCGGCGCCGGCATCGAGGAATTCTGCGTCATCGTCTGCCCCGGCGACGAAACCGCCTACGCCGAAGCCTGCGGCGCCCTCCGTTCGCGCGTGCGCTTCATCGCCCAGCCCGCCGCCCGCGGCTACGGCCACGCCATCCTCTGCGGCCGCGCCTTCGTCGGTGATCAGCCTTTTCTTCACCTCGTCGGCGACCACCTCCACGTCGCCCACGGCACCACGAGCTGCGCCCGTCAACTCATCGACGTCGCCGTCGCCGAGAACGCCTCCGTCTCCGCCGTCCAACCGACCCGCGAGAGCCAACTCACCGCCTACGGTGCCATCGGCGGCAAACTCATCGGCGGCGACCGCCCGCTCTACCAGATCGACACCGTCCTCGAAAAGCCCACGCCCACCGCCGCCGAACAACAACTCATCGTACCCGGCCTGCGGGCCGGGTTTTACCTCTGCTTCTTCGGTCTCCACGTCCTCGGCCCCGACCTCTTCGCGATCCTCGACGAACACCACGCCGCCGCACCCGACCGGTCCCTCGGCCTCTCTCCCGCCCTTCACACCCTCGCCGCCCGCCGCCGCTACCTCGCGCTGTCCATCGCCGGCCGCCGCTACGACATCGGCGCGCCCTACGGCCTGCTCCTCGCGCAACTCGCCCTCTCCCTCTCCGGCCGCGACCGCGACCGCGTCCTCACCCAGCTCGTCGAACTCCTCGCCATCCGCGCCGAGTGATTTCCTTTCTTTTTTCCGTGTCTTCCGTGTGTTCCGTGGGCCACCTCCGTTCGTTCTCCGCCCGGCTCCGACTCTGTGTCTCTCTGTGACCCTCCGTGCCCTCTGTGACAATTTCTCCCCCGCCCATGCCCTCGCCGCCGCTGCGCGTCACCGACCTCATTGCGTCCGCCGATCCCGCGACGCGCGACCAAGCCATCGACACGTGGTGCACCGGTCGTTCCGTCGCCGCACTCCTTGCCGACTGCGCGGAACTCGACGTTTACCGGCGGCGCGAGACCAACCTCTACCAACGCGTCCGCGCCCTCTTTTTCCTCACCGCGATCCATCGCTACCATCTGCCCGCGCGCGCCGATCTCCCGCGCCTCGGCCGCGTGCCTTACGACGGTTTTCGCCACCTCCTTGAACGCCGCTTCGAGGAAGCCATCGCCGTCTTCGCCGCCGCCCAGGCCGCCCACGGCCCCAGCGAAACCCTCTCCAGCGCCCTCGCCGCCGCGCATCACGCACTCGCCTTCCAAACGCTCGCCGACCAGGTCCGCCGCACCGTCCGCTCCACCCGCGGCAACGCCTGGATGTTTCGGCTCGGCCACCCGCTCGATCAGCCCCTCCGCGTCCGCCCCGAACTGCTCGCCCGCGACAACTCCCCCGCCCCCTATCCGCTCCTGCGCGAGCTCACCGCCGTGCGCATGGACCTCACCCACTGCGGCTGGAGCGATATCTTTTTCCTCGGAATGGATTTCCCCGAGGGCGCCCGCGTCCTCAACATTTCCGTCAATCTCGGCGTCCACGGCCGCGACGCCTCACCCCGCCCGCCGGTCGAAGCCTATTTCCGCGTCATCGACGAACCCGTCATCCGCCTCGCCAGCGTCGACCTCGAGGCCACCGCGTGCCTCACCACCCTCGACGAGGTCTTCGATTTCGGCCGCGACTACCTCGGCCTCCTCAAAGCCGCCATCATCGCCGCCGGCCTCGTCCCGCCCGGCATCGAGCGCTCCGGCGCCAGCCTCGCCGAACTCCTCGCCACGATCTTCGGCCCCGGCCGCGGCTTCGAACTCGTCAGCAGCGTCAACCGCATCCCCAAAGGCTCGCGCCTCGCCGTCTCCACCAACCTCCTCGGCGCCCTCATCGGCGTCTGCATGCGCGCCACCGGCCAGATCCGCGCGCTCTCCGGCCCGAGCGACGAAACCGAGCGCCGCATCGTCGCCGCCCGCGCCATCCTCGGCGAATGGATCGGCGGCTCCGGCGGCGGCTGGCAGGACTCCGGCGGACTCTGGCCCGGCATCAAACTCATCGAGGGCGCCCTCGCCCAACCCGACGATCCCGAACACGGCATCAGCCGCGGCCGCCTCCTCCCGCAACACACGCTCCTCGGCCCCGACCGCATCTCCGCCGCCGCCCGCCAAAAACTCTCGGACTCGCTCGTCCTCGTCCACGGCGGCATGGCCCAAAACGTCGGCCCCATCCTCGAGATGGCCACCGAGAAATATCTCCTGCGCAGCGAACCCGAGCTCTCCGCCCGCCGCCGCGCCGTCGCCACGCTCGACGACATCCTCGCCCTCCTCGCCGCCGGCGACATCCGCGGCCTCGGCCGCGCCCTCACCGAAAATTTCTTCGGCCCGCTCCAGACGATGATCCCGTGGGTCAGCAACCGCTACACCGAGCAGCTCATCACCCGCACCCGCGACGCCTTCGGCGACGATTTCTGGGGCTTCTGGATGCTCGGCGGCATGTCCGGCGGCGGCATGGGTTTTATCTTCGCCCCGCACCGCCGCGCCGAAGCGCAAGCCCGCCTGCTCGACATCATGCTCGCCACGAAACGCGAGCTCCAGGCCTCGCTCCCGTTCGCGATGGACCCCGTCGTCTACGATTTCGCGATCAACGAACACGGCTCCGTCGCCGCGCTCCTCACCGGCGCCGACGCGCTCCTGCCGGTCGAGTTCTACCAACTCACCGTTCCCGCCCTCCTCCGCCGCGACGCCCGCGACCTCACCCCCCGCGAACGCGACGATGTCACCCAGTTCACCAAGACCGCGCGCACCGCCCCCGCCTTCACCGCCGCCCTCCCCACGCTGCTCGACCGCCTCCTCCCCACCTCGTCCGACCCCTCGCGCGCGAGCCACACCCTCGACGCGCTCCTCGCGCAAAACGGTTTCGACCGCGCCCAACACGAGCAGATCCGCACCGACCTCCGCGCCGGCCGCATCGGCCTCGCCATGAACCGCCTCGCGCCCTCGACCAAAATCGAGGACGTCCCCGCCGGCGATCTCTTCAACCTGTCCTCCTCCGCAGGGAGGAGCCCGCTTGCGGGCGATGGAACAGCCTCACGCGCCCCGAATCGCCCGCAAGCGGGCTCCTACCGTGAGGCCGGCGAAGCCGCCCTCCGTCGCGGCGAATGCGCCGTCCTCACCTACGCCGCCGGCGTCGGCTCCCGCTGGACCCAGGGCGCCGGCGTCGTAAAGGCCCTCCACCCGTTCGCCAAATTCGCCGGCCACCACCGCAGCTTCGCCGACGTCCACCTCGCCAAATCCCGCCACACCGCCGCCCTCTACGGCGCCGACGTGCCCCACCTTTTTTCGACGAGCAACCTCACGCACGCGCCAATCGAGCACACCCTCCGCACCGCCTACCCCGCCGCCTTCGACCGGACCGTTTTCCTCTCCCCCGGCCGCTCCATCGGCCTCCGCCTCGTCCCCGCCGTGCGCGACCTCGTCTTCGCCTGGGAGGAAACCGCCCAGCAAAAACTCGACGAACAAAAAGAAAAAATGCGCGAAAGCGTCCGCGCCGCCCTCACGCACTGGGCCCGCACCGTCGGCGAAGGCGCCGACTACACCGACAACCTCCCCGGCCAGTGCCTCCACCCCGTCGGTCACTGGTTCGAAATCCCGAACCTCCTGAAAAACGGCACGCTCGCCCGCCTCCTCACCACGCGCCCCCAACTCCGCACCCTCCTCGTCCACAACATCGACACCCTCGGCGCCACCCTCGATCCCGCCCTCGTCGGCTGGTTCCAAGCGAGCAACGCCACGCTCGGCTGGGAGGTCATCCCGCGCCGCATCGAAGACCACGGCGGCGGCCTCGCCCGCGTCGACGGCCGCCTGCGCCTCGTCGAGGGCCTCGCCCTGCCGCGCGAGTCCGACGAGTTCAACCTCACTTACTACAACACCAACACCTGCTGGATCGACGTCGACCGCCTGCTCGCGCTCTTCGGCCTCACGCGCGCCGACCTCGCCGACGCCGACCGCACCGCCGCCGCCGTCCGCGCGATGGCCGCCCGTGTGCCCACCTACGTCACGCTGAAAGACGTGAAGAAACGCTGGGGCCACGGCCAGGAAGACGTCTATCCCGTCGCCCAATTCGAAAAACTCTGGGGCGACATGACCGGCCTCGCCGAATGCGCCAACGTCTTCGCCGCCGTCCCGCGAGCGCGCGGCCAGCAGCTCAAAGACCAGGCCCAACTCGACGGCTGGGCCCGCGACGGCTCCGCCGCCGGCATCGCCGCATTGTGTCAATGGTAGGGGCGCCTCTCCGAGGCGTCCGCCCACCCGCGCCCAAGTCCCGCCCTCGCATCCGCCTCACCTCATCCCCCTCCCCGAGCGTCGCTGGCTCTACCACGTCCCACCCGCTTGGGCCGGTGTCTCCACCTGTTTCATTACCCTTTGCTGTCAGCTCCGCGGCCCCGACCAACTCTGCCTGCCCTCGACCTCCGAAAAACTCCGCACCGCCGTCCGCCATTACCCTGACGCACACCGCTGGCACGTTTCGCTGTGGCTCCTGATGCCCGATCATCTCCACGCCCTCATCTCGGGCCCACTTGACGAAGACCGCACGAAGCTCGTCGCCGCCTGGAAACGTTTTACCTCACGTGACGCCGGCATCGACTGGCAGAAAGGATTCTGCGACCACCGCCTCCGCGCCGACGAGAGCTTCCAGGAGAAAGCGAACGACCTTCACCAAAACCCGGTCCGCAAAAATCTGGCCGCCACGCCCGAAGCCTGGCCCCACCCATGGTCACCAAGCCGGTCGGGACGCCTCTCTGAGGCGTCCGCTCACGCCACGCCCCCGCGCCCACGGCCGCCCCCAACGGACGGCTCGGAGAGCCGTCCCTACCAGCACCCTCACAAACCAAGCTCCGCGCGCCTACGTTCGTCCCCACTCCGTTTTAGTTTGGCGCTCCGCGCGAAACCGCTTGCGCCCACGCACGGCGCGGCGTTCAACCGCACCCCCATGCCCATGCGCTTCCGCATTCTCGGTTCCGGCAGCTCGGGCAACGCCGCATTGCTCGTCACCGCCGGCGCGCGCGTCCTGGTTGACGCCGGGTTCTCCGCCAAAAAACTCACCGCCCTCCTCGCCGACGCCGGCGAAACCCTCGAGCGCATCGACGCCATTTTCCTTACCCACGAGCACGGCGACCACGCCGCCGGCATCGACGGCCTGAAAAAACACCCGCACATCCAGGTCTTCGCCAATCCCCCCACCTGCCGCGCCGTCCAGTCCAAACTCGACGCCGCCTGCCGCCCGGCCTGGCAGCTCTTCGAAACCGGCGCGCGCTTCCGCTTCCGCGACCTCGAAATCGACACCTTCGCCGTACCGCACGACGCCCAGGAACCCGTCGGCTTCCGCTTCACCACCGGCCACGCCGACGACTTGTTGGCCCCGCGCCGTTCCCTCGCCTACGTCACCGACCTCGGCCACGCCCCGCAAAACGTCCGCGAACAGCTCCGCGAGTGCGACGTCGTCGTCGTCGAGTCCAACCACTGCTCCGACCTGCTCGCCGCCGACACCAAGCGCCCGTGGTCGCTCAAACAGCGCATCTCCGGCCGCCACGGTCATCTCTCCAACGAGGGCGCCCGCGAACTCCTCGCCGCCATCGCGAGCCCGCGCTGGCGCCGTATTTACCTCACCCACCTCTCGCGCGACTGCAATTCCCCCGCCGCCGTCGAACGCGCCCTCGCCGGCGTCCGCGCCACCCTCACCGCCTGCGAATTCGCCATCGTCGCCCCCGGCGAAGGCACGCCGTTCTACGACTTGTAGGGCGGCCGCGCGTCGCCGATCACCCCGTCCGCTGCGCGACGCCCCGGCGGCGAGCGCCGGCCCTCCGCAACCAAGCCCGCGTCCACGTTCGGCAGATCAGGCGCTCAGCTCGATCCCCCATAATTCACACTTTTCGTGAAAAACTTTTTGGTAGAGTAGAGAGAGCAGCGAGACGGTCACCCGGCACGCTGCCCTCCCCCTCGTCAAACCGTGCAGGCGGTTTTCCCGCACACGGCTTACCGAGTCCCCGTTCT
>JBIKOK010000372.1:0-4317 GCA_044358025.1 Opitutaceae bacterium | reverse complement strand
CGCGCCGCGCTTCCGTTCGGGAACCTGGCCGGATCCTTCGGGGACGGTTCGAGAACGATTCGAGGTGGGTTCGAGGGCGTTTGGGCGGCGGAAGCGCCGTCCGACCACGCCGGTGCCCCCGGCGAGGGCGTCGAGCCGCGCGAGGGGCGAGCGCGGCCGGTGGGGACGGTGGTCGGATCCTTCGGGGAACCTGGCCGGATCCTTCGGGGACGGTTCGAGGACGATTCGAGGTGGGTTCGAGAGCATTTTGGCGGCGGAAGCGCCGTCAGACCACGCCGGTGAACCGGGGTTGGCGTGCGAAGGAAAATCGGCCGGGTGGAAACGGGCCCGGGCGGCGGCGCTGAAGCAGACGACGACCGGGACGAACCGCGGGCTCGGCGCGACACGGCCCTTGGGCAATCGGCACGAAGTCAGTCGCAAGGTGGCGGCGTGGACGCGGGGGCCGGCGGTTGTCCGGGGCCAACGATCAATCCGGTCTACGTGAGGTCAGCGGATAAACTGGAACCCCAAAGCCCAACCCCGGCCGGCGCTGCGTTCGGCGCTCCCGCCGCCATTACTCCAGCTCGGCCTGCAACGCGGCAACGGCCGCAAGCACCTTCTCGAAGCGCCGCCCCAGCGGGGTGAAACGATACTCCACCCGCGGGGGGATCTGCGGGAAGCTCATCCGCTCCAGAATACCCAGCTCCACATTGCGCCGCAGGCAATCGTTGAGCACCTTCGCACTCAATCCCGCCACCGCTCGCTCCATCGCCCCCGGCCGGTTCACTCCGTCACCGATCAGTGAGTACACGGTAAGCGACCATTTGCATCCCAGGACGGTCTCCAGCATGATCGCGGCGCGCTTGGGCGGCACGGCACGTGGGGTTTTCTTTTCGCTGCTGTCCGGCAAGTTAGACCGTTTGGTGGGCACGCCACCTTATTGTGCCCGCTATCGGCCCGGTCAATTTCCCGCTACGCTAAAGAGGAACTAAATCCTCCTCATGCCCACACCCTCCTCCTCACGTCCTCTCGCCCTGGTGATCGGCGGCTCCACTGGCATCGGTCAGGCCATCGCTGCCCGTCTCGCCAAACGCGGCTTCGATCTGCTGCTCGTCGCCCGCGATTCCGCCCGACTTGCGGCGGCGGCCAGCGCTCTCGCCACCCTGGGCGAGGCGCGGATCGAAACCGCGTCGGTCGACCTCGCCGACGAAGCGCAGGTCGATGCCTTGGCCGCCCGCCTGGCCGCCGAACCGCGCCACATTGCCCGCCTCGTCAACGCCGCCGGTGTGTTCTGCCCCAAGGCCTTTCTCGATCACGGGAAGTCTGACTACGACCGGTATCAGGATCTCAACCGCGCCTTCTTTTTCATCACCCAGGCCGTCGCGCGCAACATGGCCGCACACGGCGGCGGCGCGATCGTCAACATCGGCTCCATGTGGGCGAAACAGGCCATCAAAGCCACGCCGTCGAGCGCCTACTCCATGGCCAAGGCCGGCCTGCACTCCCTGACCCAGCACCTCGCGATGGAGCTGGCCGAACACAAGATCCGGGTCAATGCCGTCGCGCCCGCGGTGGTCGTCACTCCGATCTACGGCGCCTTCATCGAGCCGTCGAAGATCGAGGAAACCCTCGCCGGGTTTAACGGCTTCCATCCCATCGGTCGCGTCGGTCGCCCGGACGACGTCGCGGCGGTCGCCGATCTTCTGCTCTCCGACGACAGTGCCTGGGTCACCGGCGCCATCTGGGACGTGGACGGCGGCGTCATGGCCGGTCGCAACCAGTAAGCGGGGAAACCGGACGGGGGCGGGCTTGGGGGTTTGGGGTGGAGATCGGGGGGGGGGGCCGCGCTTCACCCGATGCCGCCAGTCGTCCGGTTCGCGTTTGAGCGGTGCGACGGCGAAATGAATCTCGGCCGTAGCGGCGGATTGACTCGGTGCACGAGTCGAACGCGGTTTTCTCCACGTCACTCGGCGAACGGAAGAAGGAGGCCTTGAGTCTGTCTGCCGAGGAGAAGCGCGAGCTGGCGGCGTTTTTGCAGGCACAGGTGACGGCTTTGGCTTTCTTGAGCCTCAACTCCGGCGAGATTCAACCCCGGCGCGCCGACGAGCGGCCGCCCGACACGCCATCGCCCGCAAGCGGGCTCCTACCGGTCGGAGAGGGAGTCAGGCGATTACGCGAAGAGCGGGGCGTCGGCAAAGACGTGGGCGGGCGCGGCGGATTGACTCGGTGCACGAGTCGAACGCGGTTTTCTCCACGTCACTCGGCGAACGGAAGAAGGAGGCCTTGAGTCTGTCTGCCGAGGAGAAGCGCGAGCTGGCGGCGTTTTTGCAGGCACAGGTGACGGCTTTGGCCTTCTTGAGCCTCAACTCCAGCGAGATTCAACCCCGGCGCGCCGACGAGCGGCCGCCCGACACGCCATCGCCCGCAAGCGGGCTCCTACCGGTCGGAGAGGGAGTCAGGCGATTTTTGAGCGCACCGATCAGGAACTTTCGGCGGCGGGTCTCTGACCGCCATGTGGGCCTACGCCGGCAGTGCGCAGGCATTTGCGTTGCATGGGCGTCTTGGACCGACCGAACGGCGCAGGCTGTTGCGCGTGCTGGACCGGATGGCGCAGCACCCGCCAGCGGGCGAGCCGTCCGGGGTCGTTGACGATGCGGGGCGCGCGCTGCTGACGGGGCGCGATGAGGGATTCGAGATTTTGTTCTGGGTGGATCACGCCGCGCGGGAACGGCGGATTGTGGAAGTGGAGTGGAGTCGGCCGGGCTGACCGCGGAGCCGGGTCGATTGCTAGCCATCGCCCGCAAGCGGGCTCCTACCGGTCGGAGAGGGAGGCAGGCGATTACGCGAAGAGCTTGGTGACGGCTTTGGCTTTCACGAGTTCACGGGGTTGGTTGAGGTGGTTGTAGACGATGGTCTCGGGGTCGATGCCGAAGGCGTGGTAGATCGTCGCGAGGAGTTCCGTCGGATGCACGGGGTCGCTCTTGGGGGCGGAGGCGGTTTTGTCGGACTCGCCGTGGACGTAGCCGCGCTTGATGCCGGCGCCGCCGATGATGCTCGTGTAGCAATACGGCCAGTGGTCGCGGCCGTCGGCGCTGTTGTTGTTGCCGCTCGTGCTGACGCCGCGTTCGGGGCTGCGGCCGAATTCGCCGAGGGCGACGACGAGGGTTTCGCTGAGGAGGCCGCGTTGGTCGAGGTCTTCGAAGAGCGCGCTGAGGCCCTGGTCGAGCATGGGGCCGGATTTGCCCTTCATGCGTTCGGTGAGGCCCTGGTGGTGGTCCCAGGAGTGGTTGTCGGAGTTGGCGACCTTGGGCCAGATGACCTCGACGACGCGTGTGCCGGCTTCGACGAGGCGGCGGGCGAGGAGGAGGCTTTGGCCAAAGGTGTTGCGGCCGTAGCGGTCGCGGAGTTTTTCGCCCTCGGCGGCGAGGTCGAAGGCTGCGCGGGCGCGGCCGGAGACGATGAGGTTGAGGGCGCGCTGGTAATACTCGTCGAGGTGGTAGTTGGCGGTGGCTTTCTCGACGTCGGGCATGGCGGCTTCGATGGTCTCGCGGAGTTTGGCGCGGCGTTCGAGGCGCAGCGCGAAGACCTCCTGCGGGAGCTTGAGGTCCTCGGTTTTGAGGCGGTCCATTTTCGTCATGTCGAGGTCGTCGCCCTCGGGGTAGAGGGTGTAGGGATCGAAGGCTTTGCCGAGGAAGCCGGCGGTGCCGCCCTTGCCGACGACGTTGGATTCCTGGAGCGGGCGCGGGAGCATGACGAACGGGAGCATCGGCGTATCGACGGGTTTGAGTCGCACGATGTTGGAGCCGAAGTTGGGGAAGTCTTTCGCGTTGGGCGGCTCGAGCTGGCCGGACGGGCTGACCTTGTCGGTCGTGTAGCCGGTCATGATCTGGTAGATCGCGGCGGTGTGGTTGAAGAGCCCGTTGGGGGTGTAGCTCATCGACCGGATCATGGTGAACTTGTCGTTCACCTTCGCCATTTGCGGGATGATTTCGGTGAAGTTGGTGCCGGGAATTTTCGTCGGGATGGGCTTGAACGCGCTGCGGATTTTGTCGGGGACGTTTTCCTTGGGGTCCCAGAGGTCGAGGTGCGAGGGGCCGCCCTGCAGGTAGACCATAATCACGCTCTTGGCTTTGCCCCAGCCGGGGCCGCCACGGGTGGCGGAGGCGGTGGCCGAGGCGGTGACGGGGGCGGCGGCGGCGCTGGCGTTGAGCTTGAGCATCTGGCCGAGGGAGAGGCCGAGGATGCTGGAGCCGCCGAGCCGCAGGAGGTCGCGGCGCGTGAGCTTGGCGTGGGTGTCGCAGAGGTCGGAATTAAAACCACCGGGGAGTCGGATCATGG
>JBIKOK010000165.1:0-14601 GCA_044358025.1 Opitutaceae bacterium | reverse complement strand
CCGGTTTCGCGCCTCACGCCCTCGACGGGCCAAACCCTTGCGCCCCCCGCGGAACTCGGCGCCTATCTGACCGAGCCGTTTTACGCCGTCCTGAGCACCCGCCTCACCCGCAACACCCTCGACGGAAAAAAGCGGCAAAAACTCGATGCCTATCGGGTCACCCGCGATGCCTTGCTCGACGAACTCCGGACCGAAGTCGACGCGGGCCGCGACGTCGACCCCGCGACGCGACGCACCGCGCTCACGCGGCTCGCGCAACACCAGACTCCACGCCTCGCCGAACTCGAGGCCACCGCGGAACAACTGCGCACGGAGCTCGCCACCGGCGAAAACGACTGGAGCGCCCTCCGCGAGTGGCGCCTCGGCGAGCGCAACCGGCGCGCCGACTCCCCGGCGGAGATCGGCGCCGTGATGCGCGCCTACGCCTTTTACCACGCGGGCCTCAGCCCGCCCCAGCGCCTGCTCCTGCGGGAAATCGCCATCGAGGTCACCTCCGGGGCGGACGACGCGGTGAGCGCTTCGGCCCGACAGCCCTACCTGTTTTTCTCGCCCGCTCTTACCCGGGTGATTTTGCCGGAGGACGTGCCGGCCGACGTGGCCATCAAGGTCGCCGCGTTTGAGACCCAGAAATCGACGCTGAAAAAGGAGCTCTTCGACGTCGTCTTCGCCCAGGACCGCGCGACCTTTGCCTTCACCCGCACCGCCGCGCTCAAGGCGCTCGCCGAGCGCCAGGCCCCGGCCCTCGCCCGGCTCGACGTGCTCGCCGACGAAATCCGCGACGGCCTCGTCGCGCTCCCCAGCCTGTCGCCGAAGCTCCCCCGCTCACCCCTGCCCCCCCTGTTGACCCAGCAGACCATGGCCATCGTCGAGGCCCGCACCGCGCTGCAAAAGACGACGCGTGAGAAAATCGACGCCATCACCGCCGAGGTGCCGGCCGACTACCCGGTCGCATTTGCCACCGCCATCGACGCTCAGGGCGTCAAGGTGCGGTTGGTGCCGCGCCCCGGCTCCGGACGGCGCCGCCCTGCCCCGGATGATCCCCTGCTCGCGAAGATCACCACCCGGATCAACGAGGTCGGCGAGGAGCACCGGCTGCGCATGCAAGAATTCAACCGACTCATCGAGGACTTGCGCGGAGACGTCGGCCGCGTTCTCGGCTCAGGCGCGACTCCGAAACAGATCGACGAGGCGCTGGACGGCGTGATCCGATACAATGCGCGGCAGGAGAACGCCGAGGGCTACCGCGACTACCGCGCGGCCGTTTTTGAGCCGGGTCTGTCGCCGGAACAGCGCCGCCTTTTGCTCGGCGGGGCGCTCCGCAAACTGGATCTGCCGCTACTCGGCGGCGAACTGCAACCGATGCGCCGGCCGGCCTCGTGGTGACGCTGCCGTCGGCACTCGGACTTAATCCGCGCACCCCCGGCCGCGTCGCCCCAACAAAAAGCGCGCCGGAAAATTCCGGCGCGCCTGGGTCTCACCGAGCGAAATCAAACCTCAGCGGATCGACACAAAGCCGATCTTTTCGGCAATCTTCTGGCCTTCTTCACTGAGGGTAAACTCAAGAAACTTTGCGGCCTCACCGCTGGCTTCGCCGTTCGTGTAGTAGAACGTCGGGCGCGCATAGGGATACTTCTTGCTCTGCACCGTTTCCTTCGTGGGAAGAACACCGTCGATCGGCATGACCTTGATGCCTTCGGCGTGGATGTAGGCCAAACCGACGTAGCCGATGCCCGAGGGGTTCTTGGCGGTCTCGGCCGCAATCTGCTCGTTGCCCGCCATCTTCTGGGAGGACTTGGCGTAGTCGCGCTTGTTCATCGCGAGATCCTTCCAGTCGGAATAGGTGCCGGACGAGGTGTTGCGCGTATAGATCGAAATCTTGCCGGGCTTGCCGCCCACCGCCGACCAATCCGTGATGTCCCCGGCGAAGATCTGCTCGACCTGTTTTTTCGACAGCTTGGCGATCGGGCTGTTCGCATTCACGATCACCGCCATCCCGTCGTAGGCCACGATGATGGGCTTCAAGGTTACGCCCTTGGCGCTCGCAGCCGACATTTCGGTGGGTTTGGCGCGGCGCGAACTCATGCCGAGCTGCGCGGTGCCATCGATCACGGCCGTGATGCCGGTCGTCGAGCCTTCGGCGGCGATTTCAAACGAAACCCCGGGGTGCTTGGCTTTGTACTCCTCGGCCAGCGTCGGCACGAGTTTGGCGCCCAAGGTATCGGAACCCTTGATGACGAGTTTGGTGTCGGCGCGGACGCCGGTAGCGGCAAGCGCCGCAACGAGGAGGAGGAGAGACTTGTTCATGGGTAAACGGAGTTGACTGGGACAATCTGACTTAGAATTGAATCTGCATCTGGGAGCGGAGACCAATGACCTTGGCCTCCGCGGGTGCACCGGCGAGGGTCTCCTTGGTCTTGCCCGAAACCAGCCCGAGTTGGAGCTTCAGGTCGTTGGCCCGGAGGTAATAGTTGCCCCCGAAATACCATTCTTCGGATTTGTTCATCGTGCCGCCGGACGGCGCGGAACGGATTACGTCGGCCAACGTCACGCCGCGGCGATCGGAATCAACCGTCGCATAGCGGGCCACGAGTTCGATCGACTCGTTCAGGAGGAACGACGGCTGAAAATACACGCCCACCGGACTGGCGTCGGTCGTGGCATTGACGCCCCGCTCGACCCTGGCGGTGAGGTACTCGGCAATGAAACCGAAGCGCCCCGCAGTCACATTGGTGTACGCCGAGTAGAGGCTCAGATCGAAACCGCGGCCAAAGTTCGTGGTGCCGAAACCGCCCTGGTCGGGCATGTAGCCCGAGCCGACGCCCACCACCCAGCTCCCGTTGTCGGGCAGCTTTCCGGTCACGCCAAAATTGCCCCAAAACGCCGGGCGATTCGTGCTCGCATCCCCGCTGGCGGACGCAACGGCGAAGCTCTCGTTCCGTGCCGCCGTCGTGACGGCCGCACTGTAAACAATGCCGTTGGTCGGACTGAGTTCCTTCTTGCCGTCAAGAAACGCGCCCGTGCGATAACTGGCGGCACCGAGACGACGACCGTTGTTGGACTCGACGAAATACCGGGTCACCGACGAGCGCTCGATCGCCCGGATGTCCCCGCTCGAGCCGCGCTCTTCCGCCGCCACATTGACCTTACGGAGGCCGAAATTGAACGTGAGGTCCGGAGTGGGCTTCCACTCGATAATGGCGTCATCGTAACCTCCCGAAGCGAGGTCGTAGGTCATCGTCGCACCCCAATTGCCCCCGACCCCGGCCTTGAACGTGATGTACATCCGGCGCAGGAAAGCGTGGTCAACCGCCACCGGGCCGACGGCCGCATTCTTGATATCGGTGTCAAGACTGGCGTACTGCATCTGCATGCGCATTCCGATGCTGAGCCGATCCGTCGCCTTGCCGCCGCCGACGGCCTTGGCCGGGATGGTATTGTTGTCCCGCACCAGATCGGCCCGCAGATCTTCCGCTTCCTGATTCGTCAAGATTCCCTTCCGCACGAGAGCATCGAGCAACGGACCGCTGTCCTGCGCGAGAGACGCCGAAGCGGAGAGGAGCACGCCGCCGAGCAGGGCGAGGCATTTGGATTTCAGAGTAAACATGATGGTAGCGGTCGATGGTCGGTTTTTGACGCACGCCAAGCATGGGCGATGATTGTTACAAACAGATGACGGTTGGGTGACAAACGTGCGAAGAGTGCTACGCGCCAGGGCGAAAATTCCGTCGCACGAAGCAAAAAGGAAACCTTCGCGCAAACGTGACCGAACCGACGCCGCCTCGTAACCGCGGGGTGGGACCATGCAATCCCACACCGATGCACTTCAGCCCGCTCGTCTCCACCCTTGCCTTCTCCCCAGCCCGACGGCTTCTCTCCGTCGTCTCTCTCGCGTTTCTCGCGCTGGTCCTGCTTTCCACCGCGACGTTTGCGCAAGTTGCCTCTGGCAGCATCGCCGGCCGCGTATCCGACGCCGCCACCGGCAAGTCGCTCCAAGGCGCCGTCATCAAGCTGCCCGGCACAACCGCCGTCGCCTATACGGATGCCGAGGGTCGCTTCTCCCTGGCGGGACTCGCGGCCGGTAGCTACCGGGCAGAAGTCGACTACGTCGGCCTCGATGCCTACACGACTAACGTCACCGTCTCCAGCGGCCAGACCGCGAGCATGAACGCCATGCTGGAGAGTAAAGTGATGAAGCTGGCATCGTTCACCGTCGCCGAGTCGGCGCGTGGCCAGTCGCTTGCCATTAACCAGCAGAAGACCGCCAGTGGCATCGTCAACATCGTCTCGGAGGAGACCTTCGGCCAGATGATCAGCGGTAACATCGGCTACACGCTCCAACGCCTCCCCGGCCTGAGCGTGAACGAAGACGAAGACGGCACGCCCAACGGCGTGAATATCCGCGGCCTCGAGTCGAAATATAATTCGTTTCAGACCGACGGTTTTCGCACCCCCACCTCGGGCAACAGCCGCGGCTTCGCCACCAGCCAGCTCCTGGCCGACGGCGTCAGCAACATCGAGGTAGTCAAAGCTCCCACCGCCGACCGCGATGGCGATGCGATCGGCGGCATCATTAACACCATCTCGCGCTCCGCCTTCGAGCGCGACGGTCGCGAGATCAAGGTCACGACAGCCGGCGTGTATTACGAGAAGAACAACCAGTGGAGCTACGACGCCGGCCTGCTCTACAGCGACATTCTGAGTGTCGGCGGCGGGACGAAAAACCTGGGCGTCAGCTTCACGGTTTCCGCCTACGAGACCTCCCGCGCCTACGACAACGTCGATCTGGACTACATCTACGTCCGTCCGACGGACCGCCCTGACCTCCGTCTCACCGAGCCGCTCTATTTTCACACCATCGGCACACCGCAGACGAATTTCCGCGATGTTAAGTCCTTTGGTCTGAGTGGCGCACTCGACTATCGGCTCAGCCCTCAGGCGACCTTCTTTCTTCGTCCCGCTTACAGCCATAACACGACGACGGCCGAAAAGCCCGAGGAGCGCATCTACGTTCTCGGGGGCGGCGCCGCGAACATCCAGTCCATCACGGCGCGCACCGGCTCCAGCCGCTTGGCTAACAACGAGCACCGCTACCAGAACCGCCAGAGCGAGGCGGACAACGACTTCGTCTCTTTGTCGGCCGGTGGGGAAAACCGTCTGGACACCATCAAGGTGAACTACAGCGGCTACTACGCCGAAAATGAGCGCAACACCGACCGCAGCCTGCAATACGTGGTGCGCAACACCGGTTTTCAAAACGCCTACGATCGCTCCGACACGCTCCGTCCGAAATATACGAATCTGAACGGCAAAAGCGCATTCGACACGACGACCATCACGCGCGGCGACCTCACGATCAATCCCTCGGAATACGCCGAGGAAGTCGTCTCGGGAAAAGTCGACGTGGAAAAATCCTACCGCGGCAACGCGCTCTCCGGGAAACTCAAGGCCGGACTCAAGACCAACCGCAGCACGCGTGAGCAGGACTCCTCGAGCAGCGTCTATGTGACGGGCACGGCCGCGAGCGGTTTTCCCTACGCCGACATCATGCGCCGCAGCAACCGCACGGTCGCCGGTATTCCTATGTCCCTCGAGACCGACATCCCGAAGCTAGAGGCCCTTTTCCGCAGTCGCCCCGAACTCTTCGTCTTGCAGGCGCCCGCCGCGTTTCAGAACAGCGTCTTCAGCGATTTCTTGAGCCGTGAGACGACGCACAGTGCCTACGTGATGGGTGCCGCGACGATGGGCCGCACAACCCTGACGCCGGGACTGCGGATGGAACGCAACACCTTCGAATCGACCACCAATCAGTTCATCCCTGCCCTCGGCGCCCGCGCCGCCCGCGTCGAAGCGGTGAACCGCGAACGCAGCTATACCTCATGGCTCCCGAGCGCACACCTTCGCCACGAGTTGGGCCGCAACCTGATCCTGCGCGGCAGCTATAACCGCAGCTACAGCCGCCCCGACCTCGACGACTTGCTTCGCGGCCGTCTGGTCAACATCGACAATGACACCATCACGGACGGCAACCCGGACCTCCAGACAACGACCTCGGACAATTTCGACGCGCAGCTTGAATTCTACACCGCCAACCGCGGTCTCTACTCGGTCGGTGCCTTCTACAAGACGATGAACGGATTTTACTACGACCGTGCCTTCACCGAAGTCATCGACGAAAACGGCGTGCCCACCACCTACCGCGGCACCCGTCCCGAAAACGCGCTCGGCGCGGTCAACTACGGTCTGGAGCTGATCGCCCGCCAGAAGCTTGTTTTCCTCCCCAAGCCCTTCGACGGATTTCGCGTGGACCTGAGCGCGACGTTCACCGAGAGCGACGGTAAATACCCTGGCCGCCTGACCGAAAAATTGCCGACCTATGGCTTCTCGGATTTCATGTTCAACGCCGCGCTCGAATACGCCATCGGCCGCTTCCGCGCGGAAATCAGCTACCGCTACCGCTCGGATTTCCTCGAGGGCCTGGATTTTGATTTCACCTTCGACGATGTCTTCGCCGCCAATGAACGCGTCGATTTCGTCGCCAGCTACCAGGTGAGCGACCGCATGAAGCTCTTCCTCAACATGACGAACCTCACGGACCGTCCGCAGGTTTCCTACCAGGGCTTCGCTTACAATCCCGAGGATTACACGATGCATGGCATGCGCGCCACGACCGGCGTCACGTATCGCTTCTGAGCATTTCGCTCCCCGGCCGGTCTTCCAAGACCGGCCTTTTTGTTTCGTCCACTCGCGTCCATCCTCCACGCCTGCCTCCATGCGCCTCCCCTGTCTCCCGCTGCTCGCCACGCTCGTGCTCGCAGCACCCGCCCTGCCCGCCGCCACGACCATCCTCCGCGGCCCGTATTTGCAAACCGCCACACCCACCAGTCTCGTCGTCCGCTGGCGCACCGACACCACCGAAGGTTCGTTCGTCCGCTACGGTCTCGCCGCCGACGCGCTGAACCAGACCACAAAAGCCTTCGGCATCGGCACCGAACACATCGTGCAACTCAGCGAGCTGCTGCCCGGCCGGCGCTACTTCTATTCGGTCATGGGCTCCGCCGAGAATAAAGACGGCGACGGCAAGATCCTGCGGGTGCCGGTCTATGCGTTCACCACACCGCCGCCAACCGGGCCGGCCAGCCCAACGCGGGTCTGGGTGCTCGGCGACCCCGGCACGAAAGGTGCCACGCAGCTCGCCGTGCGCGACGCATACACCAAATTTGCGGGCGACCGCACCGCCGATCTTTGCCTCCTCCTCGGCGATAATGCCTATCCCGACGGCACTGACGCCGACTATCAGAAGGCGATTTTTGAAGTTTACCCCGAGATGCTCCGCACCACCCCCCTGTGGTCTACCCTCGGCAACCACGACGGCCACAGCGCCAACTCCATCACGCAGTCCGGTCCCTACTACGATATTTTCACCTTCCCCACGCGCGCCCAGGCCGGTGGCGTGCCCTCGGGCACCGAGGCCTACTACTCCTTCGACTACGCCAACATTCATTTTGTCTGTCTCGATTCTCACGACACCTCGCGCACATCCGACGGTGCCATGGCCCAATGGCTCAAAGCCGACCTCGCCGCGACCACCCGCGACTGGATCGTCGCGTTCTTCCACCACCCGACCTACACCAAGGGCACGCATGATTCTGATCGCGAAGGCCGGCTCGTGGATATGCGTCAGAATTTCCTGCCGATCCTCGAAGCGGGCGGTGTGGATTTGATCCTGACGGGCCACTCGCACGTTTACGAGCGCTCCTACTTCGTCGATGGGCATTACGGCCAAAGCGCGAGCTTCGATCCCGCCGTCCACGTAAAACAGCCGGGCAACGGTCGCGCCGGCGGCGACGGCGTCTATCGCAAACCTCGCGGCCGCGCCCCGAACGCCGGGGAAATCTCCGTGGTCACCGGCAGCGCCGGCTCCGCCGGCTCAAAATCCAAGCCGCCGACCCTCGACCACCGCGCCATGTGGATCTCCCTCAACGAACCCGGCTCCGTCGTCCTCGACATCGACGGTCTCCGCCTCGACCTGACCTTCATCAATGAAAAGGGCGAGAAACGAGATTGGTTCACGATCGAGAAGAAATAGCGGCCAATGCACCCACACTCAAATCACATGACCAACTCCCTCTCTCGCTCTATTCGTCTCGCCGGGCTCGCCGGCCTCATTGGCTGGCTCGCTGCGGCGCACGCGCAGTCCGTTGCGACGGCCTCCTTGCGGGGAGTCGTGCTCAACGACGCCACCGGCAACTTCGTGCAGGGCGCCCAACTCTCACTCGTGGGCACGACTCGCACCGCCGTCACCGACAGTCAGGGCCGTTTCCATTTTGGTGCCTTGCCCCCCGGCGAATACCGCGTCCGCACGGAGTCGGCGGGCTCGGAGTCCAAGGAATTTGCCCTTAACGTCGCCCCCGGCACCACAGTGCCCGTGACGCTCCGCCTCGGCTCGGAAATCATCGCCATGGAAAAGCTCATGGTTACCGCCCAGGCCGAGGGCCAGGCGCAGGCGCTCAATTTCCAGAAAAACTCCGAGAATATCCGCAAAGTCGCCTCCCTCGACGCCCTCGCGAATTCCCGCCTCGGCGAAGTCGGCGAAGTGCTCCAGTCGATGCCCGGCCTCTACCTCGAAATCAGCACGCACCAGCCCGTGCGTCCCAATATCCGCGGCCTCTCCTCGGAATTCAATTCGATCACCTTCGACGGGGTGCGCATCGGCAACACCAATAACGACCGCTCCGACGGCGTGAGCGGCTACCCGGCCGAGAGCCTTTCCCGCATCGAGCTCATGAAATCCGTCACCCCCGACATGGAGGGCGACGCGATCGGCGGCAGCATCAATCTCGTTTCCAAGCGCGCGTTCGACCTCTCCGAGCGTCTCTTCAAATTCAACCTCGGCGGCGCCTACAACCACCAGCAGCAAAACTGGGACAAGCAGCTGAACATCGAATACGCCGACCGCTACGGCCCCGAGGGGCGCCTCGGCGTCTACCAGTCGCTCAACCACTACCGCTCCGATCGCGGTTACCACACTTCGAGCATCAGCTACACCGTCGATGCCGCGGACAACTACAACATCGCCACCTACACGCTGCAGGACCGCATCGAGGACGATTCGTGGAAGCTCAAGTATTCCGGCAGCATCGACTACAAGCTCAGCGAGCGGTCCATCGTCTGGGTGCGCGGTATTTACAGCAACGACACGCGCTCGCTCGAGGATTACCTCGCCGTTTACCGTCCCGGCGCGCGCACGAACATCACGCCCAACTCCGCTTCCTCGCGCAACGGCCGGGTCGATACGAGCCGTTCCTACCGCGAGCCCATCAGCAGGGCCGGCCAGATCGCCGGCGGCGTGGAAAATAAATTCGACCGCTGGAACCTTGACGCGAAGTTCAGCTACAACCGCGCGACCAACCAATACACGCAGACGTTCACGCCCGTGTTTTCCGCCAACGGTGTCGATCTCTCCTACGACCGCACGGTGCGCGAATTCCCGCTCTTCCGCGTGGATAACAGCGTGAACCTGAACGACCCCGCGCGCTACGTGCACACGAGCATCGCGCGCAACCAACACCCCTCGCGCGATCAGGAATACACCTTCGACTTCAACGCCCGCCGCGAGCTCGACGAGCTCCCGTTCAAGGCGAGCCTTAAAACCGGCGCACGCGCCAAGCTCCGCAGCTGGGTCTTCGGCGGCGACCCCGCGCTGGGCAACTGGACCTACACCGGTCCGCAGTCGGCTGCGGCCATGTCCGAGTTCTACGTCAACGACCGCTTTTTCCGCGAGGCCAACGGCCGCGTCGTGTTCCCCTCCGTCCAGCCCAACATCGCGAAATTCCTCGAGGCCTTTTACGCGCGGAATTCCGAATACACGCGCAACGAGAACGCCTCCGCCATCCTCATTGAGAGCAACCGCAAGAGCTCCACGGAGGACATCTACGCGACCTACCTCATGGGCAGCGCAACCTTCGGCCGGCTCAATGTCGTGACTGGGGCGCGCGCCGAGCGGACGGAGTATTCCGGCAAAGCCCGCCAGCTCACGACGCCGCGCGGGATCCTCACGAAATCCACCCTCGTGGAAAACGCGACGAGCTACACCAACGTCCTGCCCGGCGTGCATCTCAATTACGGTCTGACGCCCAACGCCGTGCTGCGCTTCTCCGCCAATCGCACCGTCGCGCGCCCCAGCCCCGCCGCAATGCTGCCCACCCGCCGCATCGACGACGACGCCCGCACCATCACGGACGGCAATCCGGACCTCGCGGTGACCTCGTCCGACAATTTCGATGTCAGTGCGGAATATTACCTGAAGCCCCTCGGTGTGGTCTCCGTCGGCGCGTTTCGGAAATCCATTGATGGATTTTATTTCAACACCGCCTCGACCGTGGTGGACGGCGAGTTTGCCGGCTATCGTCTCACGCGGCAGGAAATGGGGAAGGGTGGAAAGGTGAGTGGCGTCGAAGTCGAGTGGCAGCAGCGCCTCACCTTTCTGCCCGGGCTGTTGAGCGGCCTGGGACTCGGCGCGAACTACACGTGGCTCGATTCCGAGGGAAAATATCCGACGCGCCCCGCCGATGCTTTGACCTTCATCGGCACCGCCAAGCGCACCGGAAACTTCAACGTCTCCTACGTCCGTCGTGGACTCGACCTGCGCGTCTTCTACAACACCCGGGGCGACTATCTCAGCTCCGTCGGCGCGCGCCGCGCGTTGGACGTGTTTGAGAAAGAACGCGCCACCGTCGACTTCTCCGCGAAATACCGCTGGAGCAAACGCTACTCGACCTACCTCAGCGCGAAGAATCTCACGGATGCGCCGAAGATTTCGTTCCAAGGCAATCCATCGAATCCGAACGCCGTGCGCTACTACGACTTTTCGGTCAACTTCGGCGTGACGCTGGATCTCTGAGCCACTCCGCGATGACTGCGCTGCCCCGCCTTGTTTTCTCTCTGCTGGCCCTCGCCTTCAGCTCCAGCGGAGTGCACTCCGCCGAACTCGATGCTCCGCCGCCGGGAGCGTTCACCATTGTCGTAATTCCCGACACCCAGGGCTACCGCGGCCGTGCCACCAAGAGCACGCCGCAGAGCACCGACCCGCTCACCAATCCCGTTTTCCAAAACCACACGCGTTGGATCGTGGAGAATGTCCGCGCCCAAAATATCGTCTTCGTCTCCCACGTGGGCGACATCGTGGACATTAACAACGAGGAACAGTGGCAACTCGCGCGCGAGTGCCTCGACCGCCTCCACGGCGTCGTGCCGTACTCGCTGACGGTCGGAAACCACGACATGAAGAGCAGTGGCGACGCGACGCTCTACCAGCGATTCTTCCCGGCGGAGCGCTTCCGCGCGTTTTCCTGGTATGGCGGCGCCTATGCACACGATCGTGCCGACCAGTCCGTCTCCGCGAATAATGTGAACAGCTTCCACCTGTTTTCCGCGGCCGGCCTCGACTTCGTCCACCTCAGCCTGGAGTGCAACGCGCCCGACGACGTGATCGCGTGGGCCGACGGCGTCCTTACGAAATATGCCGCCCGCCGCGCGCTGATCACGACGCACATGGACCTCGGTCCAGTGGGGAAGCCCGTGGACAACGACGGTTATGTGAAAGACCCCAAGGGCCGCATGACATGGACCAAGATCCACGGCAAACGCGGCAACAGTGCCGTGCAGATGTGGGAGAAACTTTACGCGCGGCACGCGAACCTCGGCTTCATCTTTTCCGGCGACCAGAGCCGCACGACCGCGATGCGCCTGGCTGCGCCGCGCAGCACCGGCCACCTCGTCCACTCGCTGCTCTCCGATTATACGTCGTCGGGGCCGCTGCGCCTCTACCGGTTCATCCCGGCGGAACACAAGGTCCGCGTGATCACGTTCGACACGACGAAACGTCAGCTTGTCGAAGCAGTGAAATACGTCGCAGATCCTGCCGAACATCAATTCACCATCGACTACGCCATGAATCCCACCCCCGCCCTCCCATGAAACACCTCGCCCACGCCCTCGCGCTCCTCGGCGCCCTCTGCGCGTTCCCGCTCGCCGCGCACGAAGGTCATCCGCACGTCCCTCCGGCCCTCTACGCCGACAAACTCGCCTTCGCACCGCGGCCCCTGCCCGACCGCATCGTGCTCACGTGGCGCGGCGATCCCGCGACGACGCAGGCCGTCACGTGGCGCACCGATACGACCATCGTGCGCGCCGTCGCCGAGTTCGCCGTCGCCAACGAAGCGGGCCGCTCGCTCAAGGGCGAATCCGTGCCCGCGCGTACCGAGCCGCTCACGACCGATCTCAGCGAAGCGCACTACCACTCGGCGGAGTTTACGGGCCTCACCCCCGATACGCTCTACGCCTACCGCGTGGGCGACGGCGTGAACTGGAGCGAGTGGTTTCATTTCCGCACGGCCAGTCGCGACGCGAAGAAATTCACGTTTGTCTATTTCGGTGACGCACAAAACGACGTGCGCACGCACTGGTCGCGCGTCTTCCGCGAGGCGTTTCGCCAGGCGCCGCGCGCGGCCTTCACGCTCCACGCCGGCGATCTCATCAACAATGCCCACCGCGACGGTCAGTGGGGTGAGTGGCACGGCGCGCCCGCCTGGGTGAACGCCACGATCCCCGTCGTCCCGACGCCCGGGAACCACGAGTTCGCCAAGCTCGACGAAAAGGACGCCAACGCCCCCCGTGCGCTGAGCGTGCAATGGCGCCCGCAATTCACCCTGCCGGAACATGGCCCCGCGGATCTCGCGGAGACGTGCTACTGGTTCGACTATCAGGGCACGCGCATAATCTCCCTCGATTCCAACCGGCTGCACGAAGAGCAGGTGCCGTGGTTGCGCGCCGTGTTGGCGAAAAATCCCCAGCGCTGGACGGTGCTCACCTTCCACCATCCGATCTTCTCGCCGGCCAACGACCGCGATAACCCAAAGCTCCGTGCGTTGTGGAAACCGCTGATCGACGAATTCAAGGTCGATCTCGTGCTCACCGGTCACGACCACACTTACGCCCGCAGCGGCGATATGGCCGGTCGTGCACGCGTTGGCGCCATCAACGCCGCCAAGGGCTACAACCAAGTTTACGATCCCGCCATCGGCACCGTCTACGTCGTCTCGGTGAGTGGTCCGAAGATGTATGACCTCATGTCCGATGCGTGGGCCGTGCGCACAGCAGAGGATACCCAGCTCTTCCAAATCATCACCATCGACGGCGGCGAGCTGCGCTACGAGGCGCGCACAGCGACCAACCGGCTCTACGACGCGTTCACGCTCCGCAAACGCGAGGGTCGCGCCAACGAGCTGCTGGAAACCCTTCCGGTCGAAACGCGGCGTCCGCCGAAACCGGGCGTCAACAAAGAGTGATCGGCCCCTGCCGGTGAGCTGGCTCGGAGGTAGGAGCCCGCTTGCGGGCGATTCAGACCGTGATAATCGCCCGAGAGCGGGCTCCTACCCGAAGGCCGCCGAAGCTCAGCTCAAAGCAGACGTGGAAAATGTCGCCCGTCGTCGTCGGAGCACGTGTCCGACGAAGCGGCGGTTTCCCAACCGCCGTATTTGGTCAGCTGCAAAGCCGCCCCTCCGCAAAAATCCACCCCAACCCCGTGTTACAGATCGGTGACTTTTCTTGTCGACCTACGCCCACGGCTTGACCCGCCGCACGCCCGCTCCAAACGAAGCGCATGAGATCCTGCCGCTCGTTTTCACCGCTGCTCGCGGTTTGCGTTTTCGTCGCTGCGCCCGCTTTCGCCGGTGTCGGCTCGAGCGTCGGAATCGACACCGCCCGCGCCCTCGCCGACGGCGCCCCCGATGCGGGGCTGCGGGAAGAATTGCTCCACGACGTGGCCAGCTTCCTCGCCCGCCGGGGAAATAGCGAGGCGGTGCGATCCGCTGCAGCCCAACTGCCTCCGGGCCGCCAAGCCATGGTGTTGCTCGAACTCGCCGCCCACCTGCCCGACCTGCACAGCAAGGAAGCGGAGCAACTCGCCCTCGATGCCCAAACCGCCAAGGCGCTTACCACCGATTGGCGCAAGGCCCGCGTGGCCCATCTCCTCGCGGTCGCCTATGCTCGGAGGGGAAAATTCGAGGCCGCCATTGCCCTCGCCCACACCGTGCCGGATTCCGAGGAAAAAGCTTCGGCCTTGCAGGCGGTGGTGGCCCACCTTAACCGCGCCGGCGAAATCGCCAAGGCGCGGGAGCTCGCCGCCACCATCGAGGAGAATCGCCGCTACGGCACGTATCGCCAGAAAGCCGCCGCCCTCGCGGACACCGCCCAGACCCTCCACGCGCGCGGCAATCCCGATGATGCGGCCACGCTGCTCGCCCAAGCCGGACTGCTCCTGCCCAAGCAGCCGGGCTGGAGCGACGGCGCCGCCTATCGCGCGGTCGCCGTTGCCGCTCACCGTTGCGGCCAAAAAGAGCAGGCCTTCGCGCTGCTCACCCGGGCAGAAACGCTGGCCCAACAGATCGCCGGACCGTGGAAAGTGACTGAACTGACCCGGCTCGCCGCCGCGTGGCGCGACTGTGCGGACGTCGCGCGCGCGACGGCACGTCTGACCGACGCGGCCGTCTTCCTGAAAACGCTGCCGCCGCTGGACCGCGCGGAGGAGTCTCTCGCTCTTGC
>JBIKOK010000164.1:0-14607 GCA_044358025.1 Opitutaceae bacterium | reverse complement strand
TTCGTAGTGCCCGATGATCGGGTTGTAGAAATCCGCCACCCACAATGCGCCGTCGGGCCCCAGCTTCACCTGCACGGGGCGAAAGGCCGGATCGTCGCTGGTGAGAAAATCGGTCTGCCGCGCCGCCGCCGGCGTCGAGCCGCGCCACTCCAGCCGCGTGCGGTTGATGCGGCGCGTGACCGGATTGCCGTTGAAAAGGTTGTCCCGGAACTCCGGCGGGAAGTGCGCCGCACTGTAATGCGCGAGGCCCGCGATCGCCGACGACCCGTGATCGTCCGTCGTGATCGCCGGCGCGAAGCCCAGCCCGTCGTGCTCCTTGCTGATCCCCTCGTAGTAGCCGCCCGGGATGAGCAAATAGACCGGCTTCGAGTGCGAGTCGGCCGTGTAGAGATCGCCGCGCGCATCGAACGCCAGGCCGAAGGGATTCGTCTGGCCGTGGACGAACACTTCGAACCGCGAGCCGTCCGGACGAAACCGGTAGGTGTTGCCGCTGGTCAGTTTCACGACGCGTCCCGCGCGGTCGACGACTTCGCTCGGATTGGCAAAGCCATGCGTCCCGTAAACCCAGCCGTCGAGCCACTGCCAGTAATTCGACGACATGCCGTGCGTGTCCTTGAACCCGAAACCGTCGTAGAGTTTCTCCCGCCGATCGGCCCGCCCGTCGCCATCCGTGTCCGTAAGCCGCCAGATCGCCGGAATGGAAAACACGAGCACGCTGTCGCCCTTTGCCCCGACCGCGCGCGGCAACGGCAGCACCCCGATGGGAATGTTCAACCCGTCGGCAAACACCGTCACCTTCCGCGCCCGCCCCGTCACCGGATCGAAATCCGCGAGCACCCGCACCGTGTCGAGCCCGCGCTCGGCCGGCTCGGGCGGCGTGGACGACGCGCGGAACGCGAGGGTGTTGTCGTCCCAGTTTTTTTGAAACGCCGCGATGGGCTCGCCCACCGCATCGCGCCGCGCCGGCCACGGATAGAGCGTCGAACCCGTGACCCACACGCGTCCCGCCGCGTCGAACGCGACATTCATCGGCTTCTGGATCTCCGGCTCCGCCGCGACCAACTGAATTTCAAAACCGGGCGGGAGCTGAAACAACGCCTTCTCCTCCGCGGGCGGGCGCAGCCGGGCGTTGGGCGCGTCGCCCCGGGGATCAGCCGCGTGGACGAAAGCGAGCACACAAAGGACGGCGAGGGCGGCAGAAAATCGGCGAGACGCGGGGTAACACATACGGGGTGGCTCAAGACGAAACACCGCACCGCCCTCGCGCGCCAGACGCGATTTCTGTGACGCCCCAATCCACCCAACCCGCGGCGGCCCCACTTTCTTTGCTGGCTATCGAAGCCCGCCCCAACCTATCCGCTGCCGCACCCGACGTAGCGCGGTGTTTCAGCCGCGCCGCCACCGCATGCAGTGCGGACTGGAGCACCGCCCTCCGCTCCGTCCTTCGCCGCACCATCACCGGAACCTCGATCGGCGCTCAAACGCTTTCACCCCTGCCCCTCTCCCGCGCCGTCAGCAGTGGGACGCAGCGCACTTTCTGTAACCCGCGCCGGCGACCCAGTCGCTTCACCGCTGCCGGTCGACGCCCTGACCCACCCAAATTGGGGTAAGACGGTAAGGCTATGACGACGACGCTTTCCTCCAGGGGGCAGGTCGTGCTGCCGCAGGCGGCACGCCGAAAACTCGGCGTGCATCCGGGCGCCCAGTTTACGTGCGCGGTGCGTGACGGCGGAATTTTCCTCAAGCCTGAGCCGCCGAAAACGGCCAAAGTCCGCATCGGCAAAAGCAAACTCTCCGGTCGGCCCGCGCTCATCGCCCCCGCCGGCACACCGCCGCTGACCAGCGCGGTCGTGCGAGCCATGCTCGCGGATTTCCCGTGACCTATTTGCTCGACGTCAACGCGCTGATCGCGCTCGGCCTCACCCATCACGCCGACCACGCCCGGGTCGCGCGCTGGGTGCGAAGTCTGAAGGGAGACACGCTTGCCAGCTGTTCGATCACCGAAATCGGATTCGTACGCATCTCCTGCGGAGGAGCCGGACTGACTCCCGACGCGGCGGTCGCCCGCCACCTGCTGCATCGGCTCAAGGCGGCGGCTGGAATCACTCTCTTGCCCGATGCGAACGGCGCGGCGAATTTGCCCCCGTGGGTGCTGCGACCGGCGCAAGTCACCGAGGGGCACCTCGTCTCGCTCGCCGCCAAACACGGCGCGAAGCTGGCGACGTTGGACACCGGTATCCGCGGGGCGTTTTTGATTCCCTAAAGCGGGCGCACTCGCCTGTGCAGGTCGAGCTTCACCCCGATACGTTTCTCTTCAAACACGCTCCGAACACTTGTCACGTAATACGTGACAACCCCTCTGAAAAAACCGGTTTCGCGGAAGGCAAAATGCAGAATGATACTGGCTCCGCTTTTCGGGGCACCGCCTCCCTGCGATCAACCGCGTTTATTTTACCTCCGTTGTCAGAAACTTCAGCAGCTCCACCGCCTCGCGCTCGGGGAGCGCTTCGAGGAGGCCGGGGGGCATCAACGATTGCGGGGTGACTTCGCGGGATTTGATTTCGGATTTCGGAACGTTGACCGTCTCCGTCACCGTACGGATCGCGAGGACGGTGTCGGTTTCCTTGTCGATCATGCCGGCGACCACGGTGCCGTCTTTCATCGTCACAAGATTCAACTGATAGTCGGCACCGACGACGGCGTTGGGGTCCACGATGTTTTCCAGGAAGTAGTCGAGGCCGTTGCGCCAGGTGCCCGCGAGATTCGGGCCGAGCTTGCCGCCTGCCGCCGTGTCCGTCGCGTGACAGGCGATACACGTTTTCTCGAAGACTTTTTTGCCCGCCGAGAGTTCGTAGGACCAGACCGGCGCTTCGTTGTAGGTGCGGCGGAGGCGCGCGACGGTCGCCTTCATGTCGGCGGAGGATTCGGACGTTTTGCCCCACACGCGGTCGAGGAGCGTCGTGACATCGGCGTTCTTCAGATTGCGCAGTTGGCGAGCGTGAAGCGCCGTGAGCGCTTTTTTGTCGAACGCCCCGGTCTCGATCGCGCGGAGCAACGGCAACGCGAGCGCGGGCCGGCTTGTGAGGGCGCCGAGAGCGGCGTTGGCGTCGGCGGCATTGAGCGCGGCGAAATTCGCAATCAGCCCCGCCGCCGCCGCCGGCGCATCCGCCGCCGTGCCGAGGAGCGGAATCACGGCGCCGCGCAACGCCCGGTCGCTCAACAGCCGCACGAGCACCGCGGTGGATTCCGTGTCGCCGGCGCGCTTGAGCAGATCGAGCGCGCGGCGGCGCTCGGCGAGCGGCGTCGCCGGATCGGCGAGACGGGCACGAATACCGACGAGTACGGATTTGTCGCCGAAGAGTGCGGAAAGTTGTTCGTAGGAGCTGCGCACAACGGCATCGGCCGCCTCGGCAAAACGCGCGGCGACCTGCGGCCATGCAGCCGGCATGTTCAAACCGGCCTCCGTCTCCAGGGCAAACGCCAGCACGCCCAGCGCATGGCCGGCGGCGGCTTCGGGCAGCGTCACTAGCTGCGCCACGAGTTGCTCGCGGCCGGCCGCGGTCCGAGCCACCGACCAGCGGATCGAATCAGCCAGCGAGGGCAGCGCCGTCTTCGCAGCGAGCTCAAGCGCGCGCGGGATATCCCCCCCGACGGCGGGCGCCGCGGCGAACCACGTCATCTTCGGCAGGTAACGGTCGGCCGCATCTTCACCGTGCTGCGCGAGCGCAGCCACCACCGACCACCGGTCGGCGAGCGGAAGCGCGGGGATCGCCGACGCAACCGAGAGGCGGACGGCGGCGGAGCGATCACTCGTGGCGAGGCGCGTAAGGTCCGCGGCGGTGAGCAGGGGTGGAGTGGCACGGGTCTCCTGCCCCGTGTCCGGGGAATTCACGGGTCGGGAGACCCGTGCCACCGGCAAATCGGTGCCGAGCTGCACCGCCCACGCCCGCACCGTCTCGGACGGATGCGCGAGCGCGGCGGCCAGCTGCGCCGGCGCCACAGTTCCGGTCACGTGCAGCGTCCAGAGCGCGCGGAGTTGCGCGACGACGTCCGCCTTGGAATCCGCCGCCTGCGCGCGGAGCGCCGCGAGCGCAACCGGTTCGAGTGCCCGCACCGCCGCCCGCTCCTGCAGCAATCGCCGCGCGGTGCGCACATACCACTCGCTCTTGTGCGTGTGCAGCGCGGCGAGCTCGGCGTCGGACTTCGCCGCCAAATCAACTTTCACGGGCCGGTAGGTCGCGGCCCAGGCCACGCGGTAAAGCCGGCCGTTCGTGCGGTCCCAGAGCTCGTCGCGCGGGTTGTGGCAGTGCTGCGTGTCGACCCAATCGATCACGTAGGCCGCGCCGTCGGGGCCGTATTGGATGTCCACGGCCATGTAGGTCGGGTCGGGCGCGAACATCATGTCGGAGCCGGCGTGAAACGTCTCGTAGGCCGAGCCCGTGCGCACGTTTACCTGATGGTTGAGTTGGTGGCCGTGGAGATTGTGCGTGAAGAGATGGTCGCGGTAGGTGTCCGGCCAGTTGTCGCCAAGATAGATCATCGTGCCCACGTGCGAGTGGCCGCCGTAGACCGCCGTCGTGCCGGGCTTGCCGGCGCCGCCTTCGCCGCTGTCGTAGCGCGCGGAGGCCATCAAAAAGTTTTTCAACTCCGGCGCAAAGGCCGGCCCGCGGTTCGAGACGAACGGGGCGTAGTCGTTGTTCGCCTGGTTCCAGTAGTGCCCGTTGCGGATGACGTAGGTCGTGCCGCCCCCGCCATGGAAGCTGCGGCAATGCGTCATGAAGAGATGGCCGACCGCATTGAAATCGAGGCCCCACTGATTGCTCCCGCCGTGCGCAAAGACTTCGAACTCGTGGCGCAACGGGTGGTAGCGCCACACGGCCGCGCGGACTTTTTTCCGCTGAGCATCGGGTGTGCCGGGCTTGCCCACGAGCGCGTGGCTGAAGACCCCGTGGCAGCCGTAGAGCCAGCCGTCGGGCCCCCACGTAAAGCTGTTGAGCGTCTCATGCGTATCCTGAAAACCCCAACCATCGAGCAGCACCTGCGGCGGCCCGTCGGGCACGTCGTCGCGATTCTGGTCGGGGATAAAGAGCAGATGCGGCGCGGCGCCCACCCACACGCCGCCGAACCCGACTTCGAGGCCGCTCACCAAATTCAGTTTATCGGCAAACGTCTTCTTCGTCTCAAACCCGCCGTCGCCGTCTTGGTCTTCGAGGATGATGATGCGGTCCTTCCCCTTCCCTTCCGGTTGGCGATGTGGGTAACCATACGCCTCGGCGACCCAGATGCGGCCGCGTTCGTCGATCGACATCGCGACGGGCTGATGCAGATCGGGCTCGGCCGCGATGAGCTCGGCCTGGAACCCCGCGACGAGCTTCATGCCGGCGACGACTTTTTGCGCGGCGGGGTTGGCGACGGCGGTAGGCTTCGCGGGATTGTCGCGCAGGTGCCAGAGCACGGGACTCGACGTGAGGCGCGTGAGATCATCGACCCCGCTGACGCGCTTGAGGGGCGGGTCGCCGTTGCGACGGTAGTTGCCGATATCGGCGGCGTTCGTCGGGGCTGCGGCGGCCGCCGCCGCCACCGGAGCGACCGCAGGTTGCACGGCGACCGCGGGAAGTTCGGTGCGACCGAGCGGTGTGAGCTGCAGATTCCGAAACTGGATTTTCATCGGACCGGCCCCCCGGTGCAGTTGCAGCGCAAGCAATCCGGCGTGGCGCGCCAGCCCGGACTGGTGGTCGTCGAGCACCGCAACCCGCGTCCCGTTGAGCCACAGTTCGAGGTGCGACGCACTCGCCACGATGCGGTAGTGGTTCCACGCGGGCGCGGCCCGGCCGAGGGACCGATAGTCCTCGGGCTCGCCGAATTTTTCCGTCCAACGGCGGCCGTCAGGCGCGATCGAGAGGCGCGTGCCCCGCGGGGCCAAGGTGCTGCGTCCCCGCTCCTCGTGAAGATTGCCGAGGTAACGCAGCCCGAGATCGATGTCGGCCTGATAGCCCTTGGCGAGCCCGTCGGGCAGGCGCTCGCAGCGAAACAGAAGGCCCGAATTGGCCTCAGCCGGACCCGTCAGGCGAAACTCCGCCGTCAATTCGAAGTCGGCGACTTCCCCCTGCCAGTAAAGAAACTCGTTCTTGGCGAGCGTCGCGCCGGCGCCGATCTCCCCCGTGATCGCCCCCTCCTCGACGCGCCACAGGGACGCGTTGCCCTCCCACCCAGCGAGGGATTTTCCGTCGAAGAGCGAGCGGGCCACGGGCTCCGCGGCCATGGCCGCCGCCGCGAAAACGGCGGAAGCGGCGCTGCACGTGCGGACGAGGAATAACAAGAGAGAGCGGGGCATGGGGCGGAAGCGAACCGGGATGGTTCGCGGGTGCGCCCACAGAACACCCGCCGGGCCGCACGCCAATCACGAAAACACCCCGCGCTCCGCGCCCGCTTCCCCACTCGGTCTAAACCCGACCACCGGCCCCCAGCACGGCCACGAACCCCGCCGAACCGCTCCTGCCGGCGGACCGCGCACGAGCTCGCGAGGCCGGGGGTTTCCCCCGCGCCCTCCCCGACCGCATCCTGCCGGCGCCAGCCACGGCCCGGGGGTCGATCATCTCCTCGCCTTCGCTCGCGGGAACCAACGGGGAACCTCAAAAACACGGGAACCCCAAAAACCACCGTTGCCTTGCTCCGTTTGGCTCGTCTTGTCTTGCCCACGATGCGTTCCCACCCCGCTCCCCCCCGGTTCCCTACGGCTGTCTCCCTCGCGCTCTTCGCCCTCACGGGTCTCGCGTTGTCGGCCCAGCCCGCCAAAAAAGCCTCCGCCGCCGACTCCGCCCCCAAGGCCGAAGCGCCCGCGACCAAGAAGCAGGCCGCCCAAGTCCCGATCGACCCGCCCGCACCTTACATCCCCTTGGACATGCTGGCCGTGCCCGATGGCCTCGAAGTCACCCTTTGGTCGAAGACCCCGGATTTCCGCAACCCGTCCAACATGGACATCGATTCCGCCGGCCGCATCTGGGTGACCGAGGCCTACAACTACCGCCGCCATAAAGGCAAGGACCCCGCCGGCGACCGCGTCATGGTCCTCCAAGACACCGACGGCGACGGCAAAGCCGACCGGAGCCACGTCTTCGTCCAGGAGGAAGCCCTCCTCGCCCCGCTCGGCATCGCCGTCATCGACAACAAAATCTACGTCTCCTGCGCGCCCGAAATCATCGTCTACACCGACGTTGACCGAAATCTGAAATTCGACCCCGCCATCGACAAACGCGAGGTCCTCCTCACCGGTTTCGACGGCCGCAATCACGACCACTCGCTGCACTCCGTCACCTTCGGCCCCGACGGCAAACTCTACTTCAACCACGGCAACGCCGGCGCCCTCTTCACCGACAAATCCGGCCGCACCTTCCGCGACGGCAGCCACTACGATCCCGCAAAGAGCGGCGGCGGCATCCCCACCAGCGAGCGCCGTCCCCCCGACTACGCCGGCGAGAAGAGCGACGACGGCCACGTCTACGTCGGCGGCACCGCCTTCCGCATGAATCCCGACGGCACGCAGGTCGAGCCCATCGGTTTCAATTTCCGCAACAGCTACGAGCAGACCGTCACCTCCTTCGGCGACGTCTTCCACAACGACAACGACGATCCGCCCGCCGCCCGCACGTCCTATCTTCAAGAATACGGCAATCTCGGCTTCAACTCCCGCGACGGCAAACGCAGCTGGGGCGCCGACCGCCGCCCCGGCCAGACCACGCAGATCGCCGAGTGGCGCCAGGAAGATCCCGGCATCGTCCCCGCCGGCGACGTGTACGGCAACGGCGCCCCCACCGGCATCGTGTTCTATGAAGGCGATGCCTTCGGCGACCAATGGCGCGGCCTCCTCCTCAGCTGCGAGACCTCGCGCAACGTCGTCTTCGGCTACCTCCCGCAAGCCGACGGCGCCGGCTACAAGCTCAACCGGATGCAGTTTCTGACGACCAACAAAACACAGGACCTCGCCGGCATCGACGGCATGGCGGGCAAACTCCGCGGCAGCGATTTGAAGACGTGGTTCCGCCCCTCCGACGTCGCAGTCGGTCCCGATGGCGCGATCTACGTCGCCGATTGGTTTGATCCCCGCACCGGCGGCCACGCCGCTCTCGACAGCAGCTTCGCCGGCGCGATCTACCGCATCACCCCCAAGGGCAAAAAACTCACGACGCCGAAGCTCGACCTGAGCACCACCGCCGGCCAAATCGCCGCCCTCAAGAGCCCCGCCGTCAACGTGCGCGCGCTCGGCTTCATGAAGCTCCGCGACGCGGGCCCCGCCTCCATCGCCCCCGTCTCCGCCCTCCTCAACGACAGCAACCCCTACATCCGCGGTCGCGCCGTGTTCCTCCTCGCTCACCTCGGCGCCGCCGGACTCGCGAAAACCGAGGAGCAGTTGACGCACGCGAATCCGCTCCTGCGCATCGCCGCCTTCCGCGCCCTCCGTCGCGCCAACCACCGCGTCGTCGAACACGCCAAGGCCCTCGCCAACGACCCCTCGCCCGCCGTGCGCCGCGATGTCGCCATCGCCCTGCGCGACCTCCCGCTCGACGCGACCCGCGACCTCCTCCTTACCCTCGCCAAAGGCTACGACGGCAAAGACCGCGCCTACCTCGAAGCCTGGGGCACCGGTTGCAAGGGCAAGGAAGCCCAGATCTATGCCGCCCTCGCCGCACAGGCACCCGGCAAAGACGCCGCGCAGTGGCCCGCCAGCTACGCCAACTTGATCTGGCGCCTCACGCCCGTCGGCGCCGAAAGCGCCTTCGCCGCCCGCGCCAACGCCGCCGCGCTCCCGGAAAAAGACCGCCTCGCCGCCGTCACCGCCCTCGGCTTCATCCCGACCAAAGCCTCCGCCGCCGCTCTCCTCGACATCGCGCAAAAAGCCTCGGGCCTCACCAAAGCCCATGCCTTCTGGTGGCTGATGAATTACAAAAACTCCCGCTGGCCCGACGCCGGCATCGATGCCGCACTCAAAGACCGCGGCCTCTTCGATCCTGCGACCGTGAGCATCACCCCCAGCCTCGTGCCCGAGCCGCCCGTGGAGTCCAAATTCCCCGCCGTCGCCGAGATCGCTAAACTCAAAGGCGACGCCACCAAGGGCGCGAACTCCGTCCAATCCTGCCTCCTCTGCCACAACCTGAACGGCAAGGGCCAGGACTACGGCCCCGCCTTGGGCGGTTTTGCCCAAGCCCAAACGCTCGAAGTCGTGATCAACGCCATCGTGCATCCCTCCGCCGAAATCTCGCACGGCTTCGACGGTAAGCAGGTTAATCTCCGCGACGGCGGCCAGATCCACGGCATCGTGCTGAGCGCCGGCGATCCGCTGATTGTTCAATCCACCGGTGGCCTGACGCAGATGGTGCCCGCCGCCAAAGTCCGCAACAGCCAGCCCCTCGGCCGCTCGCTGATGCTGAGCGCCGAGCAACTCGGCCTCTCGCCGCAGGACGTCGCCGACGTCGTCGCCTACCTGAAGACGCAGTGACCAGGTGGAGCGCGTTGACCCAACGCGCTGCTCGCACCTCTCGGGGCGGACCGCACGGTCCGCCCCTTTTTTTGCGCGGCACTATGCACTCGTCGCTCCCGGGCTTCCGTGGTTTTAGTTCGCCCGCCCGATGCGCCTCTCCGTCCGCACCGCCGCCGTGCTCCTCGTCCTCGCCGCGCTCGCCGCCTACGCGAACAGCTTCGGCGGTACGTGGATCTTCGACGACCTCGCCTCGGTCCTGAACAACCCGAGTCTGCGCGACTGGCGCACCGCGTTTTCCCCGCCCGCCGGCGGACTCACCGTCAGCGGCCGTCCGCTCCTCAACGCCTCGTTCGCCACGAGCTACGCGCTGAGCGGCCCCGCCCCGTGGGGCCACCACGCGCTCAACCTGCTCATCCACACCCTCGCCGGCCTGACGCTGTTCGGCCTCGTGCGCCGTACCCTCGTCCTCCCGGCGCTCGCTTCCCGCTGGGGTCCGTCCGCCCTGTCGCTCGCTTTTTTCGCCGCGCTCCTGTGGATCGTGCATCCGCTGCAGACCGAGTCCGTCACCTATCTGGTGCAGCGCGCCGAGTCGCTGATGGGCCTCTGGTTTCTCCTCACGCTTTACGCCGCCGTGCGCAGCTTCACCGCACCCCGCCCGCTCGCCTGGCAAGCCGCGGCCGTCGTCGCCTGTCTCCTCGGGGTCGCCACCAAAGAAGTGATCGTCGTCGCCCCCGTGCTCGCACTGCTGCATGACCGCACCTTTGCCGCCGGGTCCTTCCGCGCCGCGTGGCAACGCCGCCGCGCCCTTTACGTCGGTCTGTTCGCGACGTGGCTCCCGCTCGCCACCCTCGTGCTCAGCACCGGGGGTAATCGCAGCGGCACCACCGGCTTCGATGTCGGCATCGCCCCCGTCGCTTACTGGCTCACCCAATTCGAAGCCGTCACGCGCTACCTCGCCCTCAGTTTCTGGCCCCACCCCCTCGTCTTCGAATACGGCCTTTCGTGGGCCGACGATTTCGCCACCGTCGCCCCCTTCGCCCTCGTCGTCCTCCCGCTCCTCGTCGCCACCCTCTGGGCCCTCGGGCGCCGGCCGGCCCTCGGTTTTTTCGGCGCGTGGTTCTTCGCCCTGCTGGCCCCGACCTCGCTGACCCCCAGCACCGTGCAGACGATCGTGGAACACCGCACGTATCTCCCGCTCGCCGCCGTCGTCACCCTCGCCGTGCTCGGCGCGCACGCGTGGCTCGGTCGGCGCGCCCTCGGGATCGGCCTCGCCGTCGCGCTCGCCTTCGCCGCGCTCACCGCCCGCCGCAACCGCACCTACCACAGCGAACGCACCCTCTGGGCCGACACCGTCGCCCACCGCCCCGCCAATCCCGCCGCGCACAACGGCCTCGCCGTCGCCCAGCTCGCCGCCGGCGACACTCCCGCCGCGCTCGGCCACTTCGCCGAGGCCGTGCGCCTCGCCCCCGCCCGCGCCGACTATCTGGCCAACTACGCCGGGGCCCTCGCCCGCGCCGGCCGCACGGCCGAAGCCATCGCCGGCTACGAGGCCGCCCTCCGCCTCGCCCCCCGCTCCGCCGAGGCCCACGCCAACCTCGCGCTGGTCCTCAGCGAAGCCGATCGTCCCGCCGACGCCCTCGCCCACGGCGCAACCGCTGTTCAGCTCGCGCCGGGCTACGCCACCGCCCACCTCCATCTCGGGATCGCCCTCCTCCGGGTCGGCCGCGCCGCCGAGGCCGCCACGTCGCTCGACACCGCCCTGCGCCTCGATCCCGCCAGCCCCGAGGCCCACAACACCCTCGGCGTCGCCCTCATCACCCTCGGCCGCACCGCCGAGGCCGCCCCCCAGTTCGAAGCCGCCCTCCGCCTCCGCCCCGACTACCCCCAGGCCGCGGACAACCTCCGGCGCCTCCGCGCCCTCCCACCGACATCCACCCGATAGCCCCTTCCGTTTCTCGGCGTCAGCGTTGCCCACCCGCCCCCGCCCGGGCCAATCTCGGCCACGGAATCGCAGCCCGCCCGGTCCGCGGAACCGCTCGGCGTCGCGCCACTCGTCCGCCTCTTTCTCGCCCTCCCGCCCGACATCCGCCGCATTTTCCACGTCGTCGCTCCGGTCAGTCAGGGTGATCGGCGGCGGCCTCTTCGGCCCGCTCTCCGGCCTCGTCGCGTCGCTCTCCCTCGGCGAGTCCGCCGACAAAAGCGAACAAGCGAAAACCGAAATCCTCACCGCACTGCGCGCCTTGCGCGCCGAAGTTACCGGGCTCCAACGTGGCCCGGTCTTTCCCGCCCGTGGGTCCGATCGGGCGGAAAATCTCCCGCCCACCCCACTCTCGCCACACCCTGTTGTCAGCCGCACCTGCTCCTTCCCCCCCTTTCGAATCTTTCTCTTTCCGCCTTCTCTTAATTTTTCTCCGCCGCTCTCCTTCTCCGCGCCGCCCACTCTCATGCCTGAAAACCGCTGCCCTTGGCCCACCAAACCCCTCGACATTGCCTACCACGACACCGAGTGGGGTGTGCCGCACCACGACGACCGCGCCCTCTTCGAACTGATCACCCTCGAAGGCGCTCAGGCCGGCCTGAGCTGGTCCACCATTCTCGCCAAACGCGAAAACTACCGCCGCGCTTTCGACGATTTCGACATCGCGAAAATCGCCCGCTACGACGCGAAAAAAGTGGCCGCGCTCCTCGCGGACGCCGGCATCGTCCGCCACCGCTTGAAAATCGCCGCCACGATCGGCAACGCGAAAGCCTTCCTCGCCGTGCAAACAGAGTTCGGCTCCTTCGACCGCTACCTCTGGGGGTTCGTCCCCGACCGCCGCCCCATCGTCAACCGCCGCCGCACCTCCGCCGACGTCCCCACGCGCACCGCCGAGAGCGACGCCCTTGCCAAAGACCTCGCGCAACGCGGCTTCAAATTCGTCGGCACGACGATCATCTACGCCTTCCTGCAGGCCACCGGCCTGGTAAACGACCACCTCGTCACCTGCGCCTGCCACGCCCGTTGCGCGAAATTGAAGTAGCTGCGCGGTGTGGCACGGGCTTTCCCGCCCATGATCCCCTCGCCCCCGTGCCACGGGCTTTCCCGCCCAGGTCCGAGAACCGGCCCTCCGCCACCAGCCCAACTGCGCGCGGAATCGTCAATAGACTTGAGCGCCGCCGCCGCGCCTGCCGCACTCTCGCCCACCCCATGACTCAGCCCCCGCCTGCCGCGCCCCGCGAAGCCACCCGCCTCAGCGAACTCACGCCCCAGCAAAAGAAATCCGGCCTCGCCGCCTGGCTCGGCTGGACCTTCGACGGCCTCGAGCTCCATCTCTACACCCTCGTCGCCGGCCCGCTCGTGATGCAGCTCCTGCACACGACCGACTCCGCCAACCCCGCGATCAACGAGAAAAAAGCCTACATCCAGGCCGCGTTTCTCGTCGGCTGGGCCCTCGGCGGCGCGTTCTTCGGCCGCCTCGGCGATCTCCTCGGCCGCAGCCGCGCGCTCACCCTCACCATTTTGACCTACGCCATCTGCACGGGTCTCTGCTCCTTTGCCCAAACCTGGGAGCAGCTCATGATTTTCCGCTTCGTCGCCGCCCTCGGCATCGGCGGCGAATGGGCCGTCGGCGCCTCCCTTCTCGTGGAAACCTGGCCGAAAGCCTGGCGCCCCTGGATGGCCGCCGTGCTCCAGACCGGCGTCAACATCGGCGTGCTCTTCGGCGCCATCTTCGTCGGCCTCCTCGTGACCTACATGCCGCCCGGCTCCGAACGCTGGGTGTTTCTCATCGGCGTGTTGCCCGCGCTCCTCGTCTTCTGGATCCGCAAACACGTCCCCGAGCCCGACACCTGGCAAAAGGCCGAACATTCCGTCCAGAAAAAACCCGGCGCCATCGCCCTCTTCCAGGGCACGGTGCTCGCCACGACGCTCCGCACCACCCTGGTCTGTGCCCTCGGCCTCTCCGCCTGGTGGTTGTTTCTCTTCTGGCAGACCCAGCATCTCCGCAAGCTGCTCGGCGATGCGAACACGCCCGCGGCCGACGTCACGGGCCTCGTCTCCGCCGCCTTCTTCGCCTTCAACGCCTGCTCGGTCGTCGGCAATTTCGGCGCCGCGTGGCTCGCCCAGCGTTTCGGCAACCGCCGCGCCATCGTCCTCATGTTCGTCGGACTCGCCGTCGGGATTTTCGGCGCCTACGTCGTGCCGCGCGGCTTCGGCGCGCTCGCGTGGTTCTGGCTCCCGCTCGGCGGGTTCTTTGGCGGGGTCTTCGGGCTCTTCACGATGTATCTGCCGCCGCTTTTCCCGACGCTCCTGCGCACCACCGGCGCCGGCTTCTGCTACAACATCGGCCGCATCGCCGCCGCCGCCGCCTCGATCGTTTTCGGTCTGCTCGCGCCCATCGGCGATTTCCGCGGCGCCCTCCTCTGGGTCAGCGTCATCGCCGCCGCCGCCGCCCTCGCCTCGTGGTGGCTGCCCGAACGCACCCACGAAAACGAGGCGACCTAATCCGCGCCGTGGGCCGTGCGCTCCGTGCGCGGCATTCCGCCACCCGCCGCGCGCCGGAGCGCGCGGCCCACCCCGATCCCCGCGCCTCAAAACCGCGCGTGCTTCAGCAAAAAATCCACGATCGGCGCCGGATCTTTCAAACTGTGCGGATGGTGGTCCACGCCGTCTTTCACGATCACCTGGATCGTGCCGCCGAGTTCGCGGTATCGGCGCTCCAGCACCGCCGTGTTCTCCGCCAGCGGCACCGTCTTGTCCGCCCCGCCGCACACCGACAAAATCGGCACGCCCGCCTTCGCCACCACGGCAACATTGTCCAGCGGACCGCCCCGGAACCCCGCCACCGTTTCGGCCGTTAACCCGTAAGCCGCGAGACACTCGCGCCACTCCTTCGACTCCGGCTTCTTTCCCGGCCAGCTCCGGATATCAAGCACCGGCGCATCGAGGTAGAGCGCCGCGACCTGCCGCGGATGCGCCGCCGCGTAGTTGAACGCATACAAGCCGCCGCGGCTGAAACCTTCGAGCACGACGCGCTGCGCCAATCCGAACTCCTTCGTCACGTGCACATGAAACGCCTCCATCAACGCAATCGCCTTCGGTGCACCATACAGATTTTTCGCATCCAGGTAGGCGACGTGCCAACCCAACGCGA
>JBIKOK010000328.1:0-6015 GCA_044358025.1 Opitutaceae bacterium | reverse complement strand
GGAGCTGGACGCGGTGGTCGCGATCACGGCGGGCACCCGGGATTTGCAGGGCGTGTTGAACGTCGTGTGGGCGAAGCTGCTGCCGGCGTTGCAGGCGAAGACGAGCGGGGCGCTGGCGGCGGATGCGTTGGCGCAGGAGAAGCTGCGGGCGAAGTTGGTCGGGCTGGTGTTGAAACTGCCGGCGATGATCGAGGCGCCGGCACTCGCGAAGACGGTCGCGGGGCAGCGTTTTGTTTTCGGGAAGAATCCGCAGGCCATCGAGGCGATCACGCTCACGCCGGTGGGCAACGACGGGCGGGCGACGGAAATCGCGGTGGTGATCGACGGCGCGGAGCAACGCGTGACGGTGGCGGGGCGCGACTGGGTGCGCGAAAATCTCAACGCGGGACCGTCGGCGGGGCAGGTGGCGCTGGCCGGCGGATGGACGGCGGCGGACACATTTACGTTGGACATGGTGCGCTACCGCACGCCGTTTACCGCGCGCTACCGGCTAATTTTTTCCGGCGATGAGTTGAAGGTGGAGACGAAGCCGAATGTCGGGGCGACGCCGCCGGTGATGGTGGGGCGGCGTGGGTGACGCGGTGCCGGGCGGGAAGAGGCGCGGGTGTGGGGCCGGTTGAAAAGCGCCGCTCCCTGGGCAGCGTCGCGGGATGAACCTTTCCCGGCGTTGGGTGCTTTGGGTTTCGCTCTTGATCGGCGTCAGTGGGGGCCACGCCGCCGCGGTGAAGGACCGCGAGGGCGCGGTGCGGGGCGACAAAGCCGCGATGGCGAACGATGCGCGCTGGATCTACCACGCGGTGGACCGCGGTTTTGCCGAGGCGAAGAAGACGGGGAAGCCGTTGCTGGTCGTGCTGCGGTGTGTGCCGTGTCTGTCGTGCGTGGGGCTCGACGCGGAGGTCCTGAAGGAGCCGTCGCTCGGGCCGCTGTTGGATCAGTTTGTCTGCGTGCGGTTGATCAATGCGAACGCGATCGATCTCGCGCGGTTTCAATTCGACTACGATCTTTCGTTTTCGACGTTGTTTTTCATTGCCGACGGCACGGTGGAGGGCCGCTACGGGTCGTGGGTGCATCAGGCGGATCCGGACGCGAAGGAGACGATCGGGTACCGGCGGGCGCTTGAGGGTGCGCTGGCGTTGCATCGGGGTTATCCGGAGAACGGGATTACGCTCGCCGGGAAACAGGGCGCGCCCACGCCGTTTCGGACGCCGGTGGAAATTCCGGCGCTGGCCGAGAAATATGGGCGCGAGTTGAACTGGGGCGGGAAGGTTGTGCAGAGCTGCGTGCATTGCCATCAGGTCGGCGAAGCGTTTCGGACCTATTATCGGGCGAAGGGGGAGCCGGTGCCGCTGGAGCGGATCTATTCGTTGCCGGCGGCGGAGACGATGGGGTTGAAGCTGGCCGCAGACCGGGCGGCGACGATTACGGCGGTGGCGCCGGGTTCGCTCGCGGCGAGCGCGGGGTTTCGCGCGGGGGACGAATTTATTTCGTTCGGTGGTCAGCCGTTGATCTCGATCGCGGATTTTTCGTGGGTGCTGCACCGGGCGAAGGAAGCGGGCGAGTTGGCGGCGTTGGTGAAACGTGGGCGAGACGAGGTGGCGTTGGAGCTGACGTTGCCGGTGGGTTGGCGGAGGCAGTCGGATATTTCCAAGCGGGTCGGCACGTGGTCGATGCGGGCGATGGCGTTCGGAGGGCTGACGCTGGTGGAGCTCGACGAGGCGGCCCGGACGGACCGCGGACTCGGGACGGAGGCGCTGGCACTGTTCGTGAAAAGGATGAGGCAGTTCAACCAGCACGGGCCGGCGAAGCAGGCGGGGTTTCTCAAGGACGATGGGATGGTGGCGGCAGTGGACGGGTTTGCGGCGCGGGCGAGCGAAGGCGAGATGATCGGCCGGTTGCTCCGGACGACGAAGATCGGGCAGGCGGTGGAGGTGACCGTGTTGCGCGGGAGCGAGCGGGTGAGGCTGCAGTTGCCGATGCAGTGAGAGGGGCGTGAGCCGGGGGCGGCGGGACGCCCCGGGGGCGGGCGCCACTTTACCCTCGACTTTGGAGGGTTTGGAAACCGACTGAGAAGTCGACGGTACCCTCCGCCGACCCGGCGGTCGGTGCAGACCTGAACGTATCGTTTAACCTACCCCCATGAAAAAAATCCTGACGTCGGCGTGTCTCGCGTTCTTCTGTTTAACCGGTCCGGCGGTGTTTGCCGCCGAGGCGAAGCCCCCGGCCGCTCCCGCCGCGGCGGCGGTCTCGTTCGCCGGCGAGTTTGCCGGGGACTGGCTGGGGGAGAACGGGACCGGCGGGACGTTGAAGCTGATTTTCAAAGCGGGGAAAGCGGCGGCCTGGACGATGGAGGCCATGTTCACGTTTGAAGGGGCGGCCGTTCCGACCACGACGAAGACCGTTGAGATCGACGGCGGCAAACTCACGACGGTGTTCGCGTGGGACGTCCAAGGCACGGCTGCATCAAGCAAGCTGACGGGCGAACTGAAGGGCGACCAGCTGGAGGGTACCTACGAGAGCACCACGACGGAAGGGGCGGCGAAGGGGAAGTGGAAGGTCGCGCGCAAGCCGGCCGGTTCCTGAGGGCGCCGTATTTTTTTCCTGTGACGGTGGAGTGCGCCGACGCGCGGGGAGGACCCGGGGCGGGCGCAAGACGTGTGCCGAGTTTTCGCCCGGCCCAGTAGTACTCGGTTACTTTCCTTGCCGAAAAAAGCGGTCTTTTTCAGAGGCGTTGTCACGTATTACGTGACAAAGGGTTTTGAGCGTCTTTGAAGAGGAAGTTAACGGAGTACGACTAGCCGGGATGTTTGACGCCCCACTTGATCAAACCGATTTCACAGAGGACCCGGAGCCCGGGCCACCGAGCTCACAGAGCGGACAAGGTTTTTGGCTCCGTGACCTCGGTTCGAAACGCGGTGCGCTCTGGGCAAAAGAATTTATTCAGGAAAGTGGGATGGATGCGGGCTAGAGTTCGCGCAGGGCGGCGGCGATGGGGAGGCGCGCGGCGCGGAGCGCGGGGAGCAGGCCGCCGATCAGGCCGATGACCGTGGCCCAGACGACGCCCTGCACGAGCAGCTGGGGCGTGACGGCGAAGGCGAAGGTGACCTGGCTGAAGCTTTGCCAGTTCATGGTGGCGGCGCGGAAGTTGTCGAAGGCGAGATAGGCGAGGCCGGCGCCAAGGGCACCGCCGCCGAGGGCGAGGACGAGGGACTCCAGCAGGAGGGCGACGACGACGGCGCCGCGGCCGAACCCGAGGGCGCGGAGCGTGGCGATCTCGCGCGTGCGGGCGGCGACGGCGCTGTACATGGTGTTGAGCGCGCCGAAGACCGCGCCGACCGCCATCAGGCCCGCGACGAGCACGCCGAGGGTCGTGATGAGGCGGGTGAGCGTTTCGGACTGGCCGGCGTAGTAGTCGGACTGGCGCTCGACCTTGACGGAGAGACGTGGGTTCGACGTCAGGAAGTCTTTGAATTCAGTGAAGGCGCCGGGGGAATTGAGCCGGGTGTAGACCGACTGAAAGGAATCGCCGCGTTGGTAGGCGCCTTGGAGCACGGTGGCGTCGGACCAGATTTCGGATTCGGCGACACCGCCGCCGGCGGAAAAAATCCCGACGACGGGCCACGCGGCGCGGCCGACTTTGACGGTGGAGCCGAGCTCGAGCCCGGCGAACTCGCGGGCGGCACCGCGGCCGACGACGAGTTCGTTTTTCCCGGGCGCGAACATGCGGCCTTCGATGATTTTCATGCTGTCGCGCACGTCCATCGCGGGGCCGTCGATGCCGCGGAGCGGGACGTTGGCGTCGGTGCCAGTGGAGCGTTTCGGGAGATTGATGATCACGAAGAGTTCCGCGGAGGAGAGCGGGCCGCGGGCGTTGCGGGCGACGCCGGGGGCGTCGGCGATGAGGCGGGTTTCTTCGCGACCGAGACCGCTGACCATCTCGCTGTCGGCGCCGCTCCGGAGGACGATGGCGGCATCGGCCGAACCGGAGGCGGTCATGGCGCGGCGGAAACCGGCAGCGATGGAAAGCACGCCGACGAGGACGGCGACGACGCCGGCGATGCCGATGACGGTGGCGGCGACGGAGCCGCGGCGCTGCGGAAGGCTCATCAAGCCGAAGCGGGTGATGGCGGCGACCTGGGTGAACCAGTTGAACGGATTCATGGTGGTTACATCCTCCGGAGGGCGTCGGCGACGCGCAGGCGCGTGGCCTGGAGCGCGGGGAAAATGCCGGTGAGGAAACCGAGCGCGAGGCAGAGGCCGACGCCGAGCAGCAGATCGGTCTTGGGGAAATAGAACAGCGGCAAGAGGCCGCCGGTGGGGTCGCCGCGGGAGGTAAACAGCCACGCGAGGCCGAGGCCGAGGGCACCGCCGAGACCGCTGAGGAGGCAGGATTCGGCGAGGACGAGGCCGAGGACCTGGCCGTTGGTGAAGCCGAGGGCTTTGAGGACACCGAGCTCGCCGACGCGCTCCCGGACGGCCTGCGCCATCGTGCTGCCCGTCACGAGGAGAATGGTGAAGAACACGGCGGAGAGAATGGAGGCGACGATGAGGGCGATGTTGCCGATCTGGCCGGCCCAACCCTGGATGAATGCGCCCTCGGGCTCGGCCTTGGTCTCGGCGGGGGAGTTGGCGAACTCTTCGTCAATGAGGCGGGCGACGGCGGCGGCTTCGGCGGGATTTTTCACGCGCACCGTATACCAACCCACGAGCCCCTTGCCGCGGCCCTCCTGGCGGGATTCGTCGAAGTAGTCGTAGCGGAAAAAGAGCGGCGTGGTGTCGGTGCCTTTTTCGCGGCCGTCGTAGATGCCGACGAGGTCGAACTCCCAGGTCTTTTGGCCCCAGATGGGAGATTGGATAGGGATCCTGTCGCCGAGCTTGAAATTGAAACGGGTGGCGGTGTTGCGGCCGACGATGGCGCCGGTGCGGGTCTTTTTCCAAGCCTCGGCCTGGGCGGAAGGCAGGAGCAGTTCCGGGTGCATCGCCATGAACTCGTCGGGGACGACGGGCGTCTGCATGAAAAAGTTTTTTGGGTCCTGATAAACGCCGCCGAACCACGTCTGGTGCACGGCGAGATCGACGCCGGGGATTTTTTCCAGGCGGGCCTTGTAGCTCTCGGGGAGGAGCTGGATGATGGAGACCTTGTGACGGACGACGAGGCGGTCGACCCCGGCAAGTTCCACGCCGCCGACGAGGGCCTGCTGGATGGCGCAGAGCAGACCGAAGAGGAGAAACGCGACGAGGATGGAGAGCAGCGTGAGGGACGTGCGGATTTTTTTCCGCACGAGGTTGCCCCAGATCAGATGGAGAAACTTCATGGGGCGGCGGCGGACGAAAGGCGGCCCTTGTCGAGGTGAACGGTGCGCGTGGCGCGGGCGGCGGCGTGCGGGTCGTGCGTGACCATCACGATGGTTTTGCCGTGTGCGCGGTTGAGCGCTTGCAGGAGGTCGAGAATTTCATCGCCGGACTTGCGGTCGAGGTCGCCGGTGGGTTCGTCGCAGAGGAGCAGGGTGGGATCGGTGACGATGCCGCGCGCGATGCCGACGCGCTGCTGCTCGCCGCCGGACAGGGTGCGCGGGAAATGTTGCGCGCGGTGCGAGAGGCCGACCATCGCAAGGGCGGTGGCGACGTGTTTTTTGCGCTCGGCGCGGGTGAGCGACGTGAGGAGGAGCGGGAGCTCGACGTTGCGCTCGGCCGTGAGCACGGGCATCAGGTTGTAGAGCTGAAACACGAAGCCGATGTGGCGCGCGCGCCAGCCGGCGAGCTGGCGGTCGGAGAGCTGGTCGACGCGTTCGCCAGCGATGCTGACAGTGCCCTTCGTCGGGCGGTCGAGGCCGCCGATGAGATTCAGGAGCGTGCTCTTGCCGGAGCCGGACGGGCCCATGAGGGCGAGGAATTCGCCGGTGGGGACGGTGAGGTTGAGGTCGGCGAGGACGAGGACGTCCTCGGAGCCGCGGTGAAAGATTTTTTCGACGGACGCGATCTGTACGAGGGGGGTGGCGGGGGAGGCGGGCGGGCTCA
>JBIKOK010000268.1:0-8650 GCA_044358025.1 Opitutaceae bacterium | reverse complement strand
GGGGGGGGGCGGGGCGCCCCCTCATGGTTTTTTCTCTTCGGTGACGGCGGCGCCGTCGGCGAGGGTGGCGGGAGCTGCGACGATGATTTTTTCGCCGGCGGCGAGGCCGGAGCTGACGAGGGTTTCGCCGTCCTGCGTGCGGGCGACGGCGACGGCGCGGCGCTCGGCGCGACCGTTCTTGAAGACGAAGACGATGTCGCGGCCATCGCTGCTGCGGAGGGCGGATTGGGGGACGATCACGCCGCGCGGGGCGGTGGCGGCGGGGCGGGAGGCATCGGCACTGGCGGGAGTGGCGGCGGTGTTTTCGCGGAAGGCGACCTTGATGGACATCTGCGGGAGGATGCGGGGATCGAGGCGGTCGAAGCCGACGCGGACGCGCACGGTGGATTTCTGGCGGTCGGCGGTGGGGATGATGGCGACGACCTGGCAGGGAATTTTCCAGTCGGCGTAGGCGTCGAGGGCGGCCTCGACGGGTTGGCCGGCGGTGACGCGGTTGATGTAGCTCTCGTTGACGTCGATTTCGATCTCGAGGGATTCCATGTCGACGATGGTGCAGATGCCGGTGCGCGTGAAACCGCCGGCGGACATGGGGGAAATCATTTCGCCGGGCTGGGCGTTTTTCGAAGTGACGATGCCGGCGAAGGGCGCGCGGATCACGGTGTCGTCGAGTTGTTGCTGCCAGACGGCGACGGTGCGCTCGGCGACGGTGAGCTCGGCGCGCTGTTGGGCGAGGCGGGCGCGAAAGGCGGCGGCGGCGGCCTCGGCGCGGTCGAAGTCGGACTGGGCGTTGACGCCGGCGCGGGTGAGCGCGGTCTGCCGCTGGAGCTCGAGTTCGGCTTCGCGCAACCGCACGCGGGTTTCCTCGAAGCCGGCTTCGACGGCGGCGAACTGGGCGCGGGCGAGGCGCAGGCTGGCCTGGACATTGGTGTCGTCGAGGCGGGCGAGGATCTGGCCGTCGGAAACGCGCCCGCCCTCCTCGATGAGGATTGCGGTGACTTTGCCGGTGAACTTGGACGAGACGGTGGCTTCGCGTCGGGCGGTGACGTAGCCGGAAGCGTTGAGGACGGTGCGGTCGGCGCCGGCCCCGGAAGCGAGTTCGCGGGCGACGGCGGTGCGCACGGCGAGCGGACGCGGGCGGAAGAACCACCACGCGGCGAGCGCCGCTGCGAGGACGATCAGGCCGACGATGAGCCAGGGGAACGGGCCGCGTGCGGATTCGGGGCGGGCGTCGCGCCGGATGCGCAGGTCGTCGAGACGCGGAGGCGGCTGGCTGCTCATACGCGCGTGAGACAAGAGGCGCGGAAGGGAAGGGGCAACGGTGATTTCGCGTCGGTGCCGGGCGCGGGGGAAGCGAAGCGAGCGCGGGCGGAAGCACTGCGCCACGGGTCAGCGGAGGGCGAGGTCCCAGACTTTTGCGCGGCGGGAGGTGCCGTCGGGAGCGGTGACCTGGAGCACGACGATATATTTGTCGGACTTTTTTTAGGGGTGGAGCGGGTGGAGCTCGGTCGAGGCTTCGCCGTCGCCGAAGTCCCATTACCACGCGGTGATTTGGCCGACGGAGTCGTCGTGGATGGCGACGAGGCGGCGGGCGTCGTCGAGGACTTTGAAGGACCAGGGGGCGTCGAGTTTCGGCGCGAGGGCGGGCTCGAGCGGCATGAGGCGGAAGGCGCGGAGCGCGGAGGCGTTGCCCTACCTCGTGGGTTGGCTGGAGAGATTCCAGAAGGCGGACGAGCCGCGGGCGGTGACGTCATGGTAGACGATGACGGCCCAGCTGAGGCCGATGAGTTTGTCTTCGCGGAGGACGGATGCGACGGCGCGGACGGGGCCCTCGGGGCCGACGTCGTCGAAGGGCGTGATCCAAAATTCGAGAGTGTAGCGGCCGGCGTCGCCGGGTTTGAAATTGAACTTTTGCGCGGCGTTCGGTCACGGGGGGGCCTTGATCCAAGACTGCGAGCCCCACGCGAGACCCCAGTCTTTGCCGACGAAGCGGGTGAAGATGGGGTAGTCTTGCGCGTGGACACCGTGGAAAGGAAAATAGGCGTCGGCGGCGGGAAGCGTGGCCTTGTGCGGGTGCGGGCGTTGGGTGAGCGGGCCGTCCGAGGCGTCGCCGTCGACGACGATTTCTAAGGTGTCGTTGTGGAGGTCGGGGCGGGAAAAATCCCCGCAGTTTTCGCTGGCCTCGAAGAGAAAGTAGAGACGGTTCAGGCCCGTGACCCAGCCGACGCGCACGCGGACATCGAGGTTTTGGGCGTCGGGTTTTTGTTGGCGGCTGGAATCGTTGGTGAGCTGTTCGTGGGGGATGGCGTAACTGTCGGGGGCGAGGGACCAGTCGGCGGCGTCGCCGTCGAAGCGGGGTTTTGGTTGGCGGGGAACAGGAAGATTTTGGAGGCGGTTTCCGGGTGGTCGAAGGCGCGGGCAAGCGGGAAAAGGAAAAGCGAGACGACGGCGAGGGCGGCGAGGGCTGGGAACGCGGCTTGCTGGTGCTCGCCGTGACGGGAGAAGGGCGGGGGAGAGCCGGGGCATGGTCCGGCCGTTTCGTGGCGAGTGAGGGACCGCGGCAACACGGGTGGCGGTGGACCGTCAGACCTTCGCGGGATCGGCGAGGAACGGGCGCTCGCGATCGTCGAACCAGTCGAAATCGGCGGGGAGGGCGGTGCCGGCGGGGTCCTGGCAAGCGAGGCCGACGAAGGCCCCGGTGAAATTGGGGGCGCCGGGCGCGGTGGCTTCGTCGGAGAGGATGCTGGCGTCGAAGACCTGCGGCAGCCACTGCCACCCGGGGTCGTGACCCTCGACGCGAAACGCGAAGAGCAGGCGCTCGTGGTCGACTTCGACGCGCAGTTCGAGACGGGTGCCGGGCCGCAGTGCGATGGGTGGGGTGAAGGAGTCGGCCTGCGGCGAGTCGGGCACGCAGGACATGACGCGGAGGTGTTTGCCGAGGGTTTCGTCGTGGGAGATGGAGAGGTCGTGGAATTGGGCGGAGTTGTAGTAGCAGACGAGACCGGCGGCCTGTTGGTAGTGCTCCGGCTCGAACTCGATCATCGTTGAGGCGCTGTAGCCGTGGGCCTGTTGGCGGCGGGCGACGAGGGACTGGCGGAACGGGCTGCCGATCGACTCGCGGCCGTAGAGGCGGAGGTGGCCGGGGCGGGCGGTGAGGCTGAACAGCTCGTCCGGATACGGCGAGCGGAGCCACTGGAAGGCGAGGGGGAGTTTCGCGGGGGTGTCGGCAAAATGCGCGCGGACGGGTAAGGACGGAAACGGGTGCGGAGCGAGGCCGACGGGCGCGGGGGCGGTGGTTTGAGCGAGACCCTGGCCGTCGGTGGTGCGGAGCCAGCCGTCGGCGCCCCACGTCATCGGTTGAAGGGCGGTTTCGCGGCCGAGGGTGCAGCGGCCGCGGTTGCGGAGGGGGCGGCCGCAGAGGAAGACCAGATAGGTTTCGCCGTGCGGGGTGTCGACGAGGTCGGCGTGGCCGGCGCGTTGGAGTTCGACGTCGGGGCGGTGGCGCGACGTGAGGATCGGGCCGTCGGGGTGGAGTGCGTAGGGGCCGGTGAGCGAGCGGGAGCGCGCCATCGTCACGGCGTGGCCCCACGCGGTGCCGCCCTCGGCGGTGAGAAGGTAATACCAGCCGTCGCGGCGGTAGAGGTGCGGTGCCTCGGTGAGGCCGAGGGCGGTGCCGGCGAAGATGTTTTCGCGGCGACCGATGAGGCGGCGCTCGGCGACGGAGTATTCCTGCAGGACGATGCCGTTGAAACGGTTTTTGCCCGGACGGAAATCCCAGAGCTGGTTGAGGAGATATTTCTTTCCGTCGGTGTCGTGGAAGAGCGACGGATCGAAGCCGCTGCTGTTGAGGTAAACGGGATCGGACCACTCGCCGTCGATGGTCGGGCAGGTGACGAGGTAGTTGTGGAAATCGCGGAGAGAGGAGCCCGAGGCGCCGCCGACGGTGGTGCGGCCGTAGCGTTTCACGTCGGTCTAGATGAGCCAGAACCGTCCGTCGGCGAAGGTGAGGCACGGGGCCCAGACGCCGCATGAGTCCGGATTGCCGATCAGGTTCAGTTGGCTGGCGCGGGTGAGCGGGCGCGTGAGGAGGCGCCAGTGAACGAGGTCGCGCGAATGGTGGATCTGCACGCCGGGGAACCACTCGAAGGTCGACGTCGCGATGTAGTAGTCGTCGCCGACGCGGACGACGGACGGGTCGGGGTTGGAGCCGCGGAGGATGGGATTGCGGATCATCGGGCGGAAAAATCAGGCGGTGGCGGTGGTGAGGGCGGCGCGGCGGGCGGCGAGGGCGGATTCGATGGCGTCAACCTTGGGCTGAGTGAGCGGGTAGATCCAGAGCGCGACGGCTTTGAGGACGGCCAAGCCGGCTGGGAAGAGGGAGAACGTGAGGGTGATGCCGAGGAGGGAGGTGGCGGATTGCACGACGTTGGCGAGGTAGCCGTATTGGTGGAGAATCCACGGGAGCAGCAGACCGGCAAAGGCGGTGCCGGTTTTGATGGCGAAGAGCGAGGCGGAGTAGACAAGGCCGGTCGAGCGGCGGCCGAATTTCCATTCGCCGTAGTCGGCGACGTCCGCATACATGGCCCAGACGAGGGCGGAGGTGGGGCCCATGCAAAAGGAGCCGAGGGCCTGCACGGCGAGTTGGAGAGGGAAATTATGCGAGGGGATAAAGTAGAAGGTGGCCCAGCACACGGCAGTGACGCAGGTGAGGGCGACGGAGAGGGCGCGTTTGTCGGCGACCTTGGCGAAGAAACTCAGGCAGTAGGAGCCGAGCATCTGACAGGCCATGCCGAGGGAAATGAAGAGCGTGAAGCGGTCGAACTGGCCGAAGAGCACGGGCTGGTTGTCGTAGCCGGCGACGTATTTGAAATAGTAGATAGCGCTGCCGTTGCGGAGGCCGATGAACGTGAGCGAGAAAATGGCGGAGAGCAGCAGCATCACCCACGGGTAGTTGCGGAGGAGCTCCTTGACCTCGCCCCACGCGTCGCTCTTTTGTCCGGGCGGCCCGGTGACGCGCTCCTTGGTCGTGGCGAAGCAGATGAGAAACATGACGACGGAGAGTGCGGCGAAGAACAGCATCGTGAGCTGAAAGCCCTTGAGTTCGTTGACGACTTTCCCGGCTTCGTTGGCGCCGCCGCCGAGCCATTTGACGAGCGGGCGGACGAACAGCGAGACGAGGAGACCGCCGCCGAAGGCGCCGACGAAGCGGTAACTCGAAGCGAGCGTGCGGATGCGCGGCGAGGGGCTGATCACGCCGAGCATCGAGCAATACGGGACGTTGATGAACGAGTAGGCCAGCATCATGAAGCCGTAGGTGAAGTAGGCGTAGACGAGTTTGCCGGAGGTGCTGAGGTCGGGACTGGCGAAGAGCAGATAGCCGCCGAGGCCGTAGGGGAGGGCGAACCAGAGGAGATAGGGACGGAACTTGCCCCAGCGGGTTTGCGTGCGGTCGGCCAGGAGGCCGATCAGCGGATCGACGGCGGCGTCGAAGAGGCGGACCGCGAGAAACATCGTGCCGATCACGGCGGGGGCGAGGCCCCAGACGTCGGTGTAGAAATAGGTGAGGAAAATGCCGAAGGTCTGGAAGAAGAGATTCGAGGCGGTGTCGCCGAGGGCATAGCCGACGTATTCGCGGGACTTAAGGCCGGCGGGGGCGGAGGGGGACGGCATGGGGTGGGGAGAGAAAATGCGGGGGAAGGGAGGCCGACAAGGGAATGCGCGGAAAAGCAGGGCGGGCTGCGAGCACCGGGGGGAAGGCGACGAACCCTGGGTCGGCGCGGCCGGGCAAGGAGGCGATGGGGCCGGAGGTCACTCAGGAGCGCCGGGCAACGCAACGGTGCGGGCCAGAACGAGCCGAGGGCCAGCCGGCATCAATCACCCTTTTCTGAAGAAATTATTTTTCACAAAGTGTACCGCGGTCCGAACCGAGGACACGGAGCCAAACTCGGTCTGCTCTGGGGGCTCCGTGGGCCTGGCTCCGTGCCCGCTGGGCCAAACTTTTAATCAATTTGAGGGTGAAATCCCCGGGCTAGGGTTTCGGTGGGACCGAGGCAGAGACGGTGACCTCGAAATTCGGTTGCGCCCAGAGGAGTTGTTCCCAGCCGAGATTTTTTCCGGTGGGGTCGTTGAGCGCGAAGATGCCGCCGAAGCCGTCACCAAGCCGGCGGAGATAGGCCGCGTGAACCAAGAGACGGCCTGGCGCGGGCCGGGGGTAGGTGACTTGGAAGAAGATGTCGTTTTCGTCGGTGAGCTCGACCTCGACCTTGCGGGCGCCGAGCCGGGTGCGAAGCGACGTGAAAACGAAGAGCAGTGCGCCTTCGTGGAGGAGACGCGGGCGGTGCTCAGCCATGTTTTCCGGCGTGAGCGCGGTGATGCGCACCGCGGGGTCGATCAGGCGCAGGGCGGTGGACTGCGCCATGCCGATGCTGAGTTCCATGCGATCCGGATGGATAACGACGGAGGTGAACGTCTCGAAAGGATCGTGAGCGCGGGCCGGTGCAGAAAACGCCAGGGCCCAGAGGATGGTCAGCGCGAGGGGCGCGAAGCAGCGCGTGAGCGATGTCGCGGGCGTTCTTCGTCGTGGCAAAAAGCACGTCATTTTTTGGCGCCGACCAGGAGGATGTTGGGCGACGGGAACGACTTCGTCTCGGCGCCGAGGTAGAAGCCCACGTGGGTGGGTTGGTTGTAAGCACTGTTTTGCCAAGCGACACTGAGCCGGTAAACGGGATCGTGCATGAGGGTGTAGCCGCGGTGTTCGGTCGGAATCGGCGTCGTGAAGATGCGCAGTTCCCGGTTGTCGGTCGTGCGCAGGATGACCTCTTCGCGCCAGTCGCCGAGGAGGTCGGCGCAGAGGGCGGGCGTGGACTTGGTGCTGTTGTTCGACGTGCAGCCGTCGGCGACGAGGAGCGGCGATTCCCGGCCTTCGAGCCAGTTCCATTTGGTGACGGTGTTGCGGTCGAGAATTTCGCAGAGGAAATCGCCATCCCACCAGATTTTGAAATTACAGGAGCGCGGTTTCGTATCGGAGACTTTCGCGCCCTGCACATTCCAGTAGCCGGTCATCCCGCGGCCCGAGGCCCACGACTCGTGGCCCGGGTAACGCGGGTCGATATCCGCGGCGAGGCCGCGGCCGACGTCGGGCGCGGGTTCGGTGCCGCCGGGCTGGCTCCAGAGAATCTCGCCGGTGCGGGCGTCGCGCATGGCGGCGCCGTGAGGGTGCTTCGGGTTTTCGTGAACGCCGAAGATCTGCAAGCCGGGGCGCGACGGATCGAGGACGGACACGTGCATCGCGTCGCCGTGCCCGAGGCCCGTGGAGTAGAGCCCCCGGCCGTTCGACCCGATGGTGCAAGCACCGTAAATGATGTCGTCGCGACCGTCGCCATCGACGTCGGCGACACTGACGCCGTGGTTGCCCTGGCCGCGGTAGGTTTCGTTGCCGGGCGTGCCGTCGTTGGAGTCGAAGACCCAGCGCGGCGTGAGTTTGCCGTCGCGCCAGTCCCACGCGGCAAGCACGGCGCGTGTGTAGTAACCGCGGCAAAAAACGGCGCTCGGGCGCACGCCGTCGAGATAGGCGACGGCGGCGTTCATGCGGTCGGAGCGATTGGCGTAGGCGTCGCCCCAGTCGGCGACGACCCCGCGCGCGGGCACGTAGCCGGTCGTCGCGAGGGCGCGGCCGGTGCGTCCGTCAAAGACCGTGAGGAATTCCGGTCCGCGTAAAATGCGTCCCTCGACCGAGGCCCCGCGTCCGCCGCCTGTGGTCTCGACGCTGCCGGTGCGGTCGCGGGAGGGGACCACTGTGCCGGCGGGCTCGCGCCAGTCGGCGCTGGCGTCGCCGATGATTTTCCCGGTGCCGTCGACCGTGCCGTCGGCGGTTTTGCACAGGAGTTCGGCGCGGCCGTCGCCGTCGAGATCGTAAACGAGGAACTGGGTGTAGTGTGCACCGGCGCGGATGTTATTGCCGAGGTCGATGCGCCAGAGCCGGGTGCCGTCGAGCTTGTAGGCGTCGAGGAAGACGTTGCCCGCGGAACCGGCGAATGCGTTGTCCTTCGAGTTCGTGGGGTCCCACTTCAAAATGATCTCGTATTCTCCGTCGCCATCGAGATCGGCCGCGGAGCAGTCGTTGGCGTTGTAGGTGTAGCTGCGGCCGTCGGGTGAGGTGGCGCCGGGCGGGGGTGCGAGCGGGAGGGAGAGGTAGTTTCGGACGGGGGCGGACGGCGCAACGGTGAAGCGCGCGCTGGTTTCGATTTCGCGGCCGTCCCGCACGGCCCGCACGAAGTAGGCGTTGGCCTGTGCAGGATCGAAGGTGGTGTCGGTGAAATTGCCGACGAGGAGCGGGGTGGAATTAAGTTTCACCGTCGCGGTGGCGCCGGAGCCCGTGGCGCGGTAGAGGTTGAAGGCGAGGTCGGCGGGGTCGGTGCCGAGGACGCGCCAGGAGACGAAGATTTTCTTTTCCTCGGATTTGAGGGCGACGACGCCGCGGCCGAGGGCTTCCATCTGGCGCGGAGCGGGGGAGGCGGTGGCGGCCCGGGTGGAGGGCGTGAAGCCGGAGGCGAGGGCGAAAGCAACGAGGCAGCGGCCGGAGCGCGGAAGGAATTTCATGGTGGCGTGGGGGCAGTGGGCTAAACGCGGTGGGCGGGGTTTCGTTGCGCGGTGG
>JBIKOK010000371.1:0-4339 GCA_044358025.1 Opitutaceae bacterium | reverse complement strand
GGTGTCGCCCTGAAAGTCCAAGGCGCTGTAGTCCCACCAGAGAATGTCGATGGCGCCGTAGTTCGCCACGAGTTCGCCGACCTGCTGGTGGAGGTAGGCGAGGTAGGTGGCGTGGTCGCGCTCGCCGTTGGGATAGGGCGTGCCCTTGAGCGGATGCGGGAGCTGCTTCGATTGCGCGTAGGCGTAGTGGGCGTGATGCCAGTCGATCACCGAGTGGTAGAATCCGACCTTCAGGCCTTCGGCGCGGCAGGCGGCGACGATTTCTTGGACGAGATCGCGATTGAGTTTGGCGCCGGCGTTGAAGTCGCCGGCCTGCGAAGCGTAGAGTCCAAACCCGTCGTGATGTTTGGTGGTGAAAACGAGGTAGCGGCAGCCGGCCTCCTTCGCGAGGCGGGCCCACTCGCGGGCGAAGCCGGGGGCGGGGGCGAACTTCGGCAAGGCGGCTTGCGCATAGGTCGTGGTGTCGGCTTTGACGCGTTGTTGGATCCACTCCATGCCGCCCTTGGTGGCGACGGGCTTGCCGTCCCACGTGCCGGCGAGGCCGGAGTAGAGGCCCCAGTGCACGAACATCCCGAAGCGCGCCTCGCGCCACCACGCCATGCGCGCGTCGCGCTGGGCGGGGGTTTCGGCGGGAGCGGAGGACGCGGGGGGAGCGGTGAGTTCGGCGGATTTGCCGGGGGAGGCGGAGAGGAGCGCGAGCGCAAACAGGGGGAGGAGGCGGAGCGGCGACATGCGGAGGGAGGGGTTCAGGTTGGCGGATGAGGGATTGAGGCGCGGAGTTTCAGGGCGTGACGGTCGGGTGCTCGCGGGCGCCTTCGGCTTCGACGATGGGCCAGGTGGCGCGGTCGGGGCTGGCGAAGGGGCCGATTTTTTCGACGGGGATCGCTTTGAAACCGAGAGCGAAGGCCGGCGACCCGGCGCGGAGCCGATAGTCGTCGCGGGCGGGGTCGACGAACTGCGGGTCGGCGATCACGGAATTGCGGTCCATGCCGGTGGCCTGCCAGGCGGCCCAGTTGTCGACGCCGTCTTTTTTCTGACCCGTGCGGATCGGCTGGTCGGCGTGCCAGAGGAGATTTCCGTCGAGGGAATTGTGCGCGAAGGAAAAACTGCGGGCGGCGACGTAGTTCGCGACGGGGTTCGTCCAGTAAAGGATGTTTTTGGCAAACGTATTGCCGGACATGATCGTGTGGTCGGGCAGCACCGCGTCGCGCGGATGGAGGTCCATGTGCGGCATGGCGCGCCAGGCGGGTTGGTCGATCACGGACTCGTAGGCCTTGATCATCGCGGGCGAGTGCGTGGTCCAGTAGCGGTGCTTGTCGGTCCAGCCGCTCAGCTGGATCTGCTGCTGGGTGCCATCGATGAAGACGTTATTTTGGACGGTATTGTCGCGGCCGTTGTGGAGGTGGATGAGGCCGCGGACGGCACGGACGACGATGTTCCCGAAGACGGTGACGCCGCCGGTGTTGTCGTCGAGGTAGATGCCCCAGGCGAAATGAGGGGAGACCCATTTCCCTTTTTCGAAGCCGAAGCCGAGCATGTCGTGGAAATAATTGTAGCGGATGACGGAGCCGCGGGCGCCGAGCCAGTCGCGGCCGCCGGTGTAGATGGCGCCCGTGTCGGACGTCTCCAGATTCACGTGACGCACGTGGTTGAACTCGATGACGTGGTGGTTGCCCATGAACTGAATCGCGAAGCGCGGGCAGTCGTGGATGAGGTTGTGCGCGGCGCGCTGGCCGACGCCGCGGAGGGAGACGCCGACGCCCTGTTTGTAGAGGCGGCCGGGGTGGTGGATATAGTTGTTCTCGGCGAAATTTCCGGCGGAGGTGAGGGTCTTTTGGTCGCCGCCGGAGAGGGAGATCGCGCTGCTGCCGATGTCGTGGAGATCGCAGCCGACGACGCCGTTGGCGGTGCCCCCGTCGATGGCGATGCCGTTGCCGGAGTAGTCGCCGACGTTGCGGATGGTCGAGGCGACGAGGCGGCACGCGGTGGTGTCCTTGAAGGTGATGGCGGTGCCCTCGCAGCCCTCGAAGACGAAACCGCGGAAGGTGACGTGGGCGGTGCCGGTGCCGAGCTGGAGTAGCGTGCGGAGCGTGGGGGCGAAAACGCTCGTGAGATCCGCGCCGTCGGGCGGCCAGAAATAGAGCGTGGCGGTGACGCGGTCGAGATACCACTCGCCGGGCGCGTCGAGTTCCTCGCGGACGTTGCGGACGTAATAGCGGTCGGCGGGGCGGATGCTGTAGGAGCAGTCCGCGGCCAGCGTGATGGTGCGGGTGGCAGGGTCGAGGGCGGCGATGCGCACGAGGTTGTTCCACCAGTTGTAGCGGGGGAAAATCATGACCTCGGCCTCGGTGGGGTTGGCCCAGGAGCGGGCGTCGGCCGCGGCGTAATGGAAGGTGCGTTTGTCCTCGCCGGGGACGTCCGTATACATGTTGAGGGGTTGGCCGGGCACATAGGCGAAGCCGCCGGCGGAGGGGTTCTGCGGATCGAAGTTCGGGTAGCGGGCGAGGATTTGCGGGCGGGCGTCGCAGAGCAGCATGCGGAAATTCACGCCCGTGAAACCCTGGGCGCCGACGTCGGCCTTGAGGATTTTTCCCTCGTGGGGGGTGAAGGAGCCGATGGGTTTTCCGCCGAGAATGAGCGGATGCTCGTCGCGATAGCCGCGCCATTCCACGGGTGCGGCGGCGGTGCCGGAGTCGCGGGCGTCGAGCTGGAGCGCGCGGGCGAGGGCGTAGCGTCCGGCGCGCACGTGAACGGTGAACGGCGCGGCGGTTTCGCCGGCGGCGCGGCGCCGGCGGATCTCGTCGCGGGCGCGTTCGAGCGTCGCGAACGGGCCGTCGGTGCCGTCGGCGGCTGGGGCGGCGAGTCGGCCGGACCAGACGTCGCGGCCGGCACGAGAAACGAAAAGGTCGGCGGCCGGGCTGAGCGCGGCGAGGCCGATCGATACGGTGGCGGCGAGGACGCGGAGGGTTTGCATGGGGCCGGGAGAGACGGCGCGCCGGCCCCGCGCGGGCGGGGACGATAGGCCGGCGCGCAGAATAGCCGAAGTCGTGGACCGGTGGCTGCGCGGATCTTGCGCGATGTCTGCGCGTGTTTTGTCGGGGATGTCGGCTCGACCTTGGAGCGGACGGGCGCATGCTGGTGGAAATCACCCCATGAAAACGTCCGTTTCCACCCGTCGCTCGTTTCTCAAATCCAGTCTCGCCGGCGTGTTCGCGGCGGGAGTTGCGCCGCAATTTATTCCGGCGCGGCTGCTCGGGGCCAACGCGCCTTCGAACACGATCACGCTGGGCTGTATCGGGCTGGGGGCGCACGGCATCGGGGTGAATCTGAAATCGTTTCTCCAGCAGGACGACTGCCGGATCATAGCGGTGTGCGACGTGTGGGGCCGCCGGCGCGAGGAGGGGCGCAAGCTCGTGGATGAAAAATACGGCGCGCCGGGGTGTGCGATGATCGCGGATTTTCGCGCGGTGCTGGCGCGGCCGGACATCGATTCCGTGGTGATCTCCACGCCGGACCATTGGCACGTGACGATGGCGCAGCTGGCGCTGGCGGCGGGCAAGAAGGTGTTTTGCGAAAAACCCACGCTGACGATCGAAGAAGGGCGCCGGCTCGCGAACGACGTGGCGGTGCGCCAGGCGATGTTTGCCGTGGGCCTCGAAGACCGCGCGGTGATTTACTATCACAAACTCGCCGAGGCGGTGCGCAACGGGGCGATCGGCAAGCTCGAGCGCATCAAGGTGAGCCTGCCGACCAAGCCGGTGTTCGCCCGCGAGGAGCCGGTGAAGGTGCCCGACGATCTCGACTACGAAATGTGGCTCGGGCCGGCGCCGCATCGCCCCTACACGCCGACGCTGCTCGATCCGCAGGTGTGGCGGCAGATCCGCGATTTCTCGGGCGGCTCGCTCACGGACTGGGGCGCGCATCTGGTCGACACGGCGCAGGTGGCGAATTTTGCGGAGAACTCCAGTCCGGTCGCGGTCCGCGGCAAGGGCGTGATCCCGCCGGACTCCGTGAACACCGTGCCGCGGACCTACGATATAACCTACACCTACGCGAACGGCGTGGAACTCGACGTAACGGCGGGCGAGGTCTCGCTTCGCTTTGAAGGCAGCAACGGCTGGGTGGGCAACAAGGGCTGGTCGGGTCCGCTGGCGGGCAGCGACATGGCCGTGTTTCGCAAGACCTACGATTCGCAGGCGAACAAGCTCTGGCCGCGCCCCGAGCGGGAGCAGCGCGATTTCCTCGATGCGATCCGCCAGGGGCGACCGCCGATGTATACGGCGGAGGCGTTGCACCGCCTGTGTACGACGCTGCACCTCGGAGCGATCGCGATGGAGCT
>JBIKOK010000163.1:0-14717 GCA_044358025.1 Opitutaceae bacterium | reverse complement strand
CACGGCCTCCATTTCCCATTTCTTTTTCCGCGTGCTCTCGCCGTCGGCAAGCGGGCCAAACAAATGCGTCAAATTCTCGTGTCGATAACGCACATACCAACCTTCGTCACTTGGACCGATCCCGCTGATGTTAATCCCGACATACTTTTGCCGGAATTCTTCCGCCGGGAGTTGCCAGAGGTCGTCGATCGCTTCGACCGGAAAAATCATCGTAGTCGCCGGCGCACACGTCGCCATTACCAAGAAAAAGGTCAGAATAATACGGGAGCGCACGGTTTTCACAGGTCGAGGGGAGTTCTGATGGTGGTTTGTGGGCGGCAGGAACCGGTCACAGGCCGGCTGGCATCGCCCGGCCTTTTTCGACGCCCTTGTTGCTGTTGTCACCGGGACCGGACTTCCCGGATCCTCCGACGGCCTTTTCCATCTGCTGGGTGTTGCCCGCGGTTGTCTGCGCCCCAATCACGCCCGGTGCATTCGCCACCGGCTTGATCTGGCGCGTGGGGTCGCCGATCGGCACCGGCTTCGGCTTCTGCGTACCGGCGTCCGGTTCACCGCCAGCTCCTCCCGGTCCCGCCGACTCGTCCGTCTTGAGCTCTGCAACTTGGAGACCGTCCGCCTTCGCGTTCGGATCATTCTGCCCCCCACCCGCGCCTCCGGCTGCACCCTCTTTCGGTGGTTGCTGGCCGGACTTCGCCTGTCCGCCACCCGCCCCAGCGGGCAAGCCGATGGCCGGGAGGGCTCCCTGACCACCCTGCGCGCCTTGGGCGTCATCCTGACCGCTCGCTCCCGCCGGTCGGCCGCCCATCTTATCCCCCTTGGCATTTTCGTCACCGGGCAGTTCGAAGTCGCCGAGCAGGCCGTATTCGGATTTTTTCTCCGGTAGCTGAGTCGACCCATCGAGCAACGCCGGATCCGGCAAGGGACCGCGCGCTGCCGTGCGTCCCGCATTTTTTTGGGCGGACGGCGCCGGCCCCGCGGCGGTCGAACTGCGCGCATCCTGGGCCAGCACCGGGGTGCCCAGCAGCAGCGACGCGAGCCAAACGGAGAACGTGGAAATGCGAATACTCATGGTCGGGTAAATTCAGCTACGGTCCGCCGTGTATTGGCAAATCACCGTCACCGTCGGCGGGGGCGTCCCGTTGCGGACCTGCAGGAGCATCAGCACATCCTTGTAACCCTTGCGGCGACCGATCACCTGATAATCTCCGGGCAGCACCTTCACCGTAAAATTTTCCGACAGCGTGGGCTGCCGAAAATTCGCAATCGACACGTAGGTCTTGCCATCGGACTTGAAGATCACCTCGACCGCTTTGCTTTGGGCAGTCAGCACCGTGTGCAGCTGTTCCATGGTGTCGTCGTTGGGCAACGGATAACCGGGCTTGATCGCCATCGCCCGGCTGAAGACCCGGATCGCGGCCTGAAATTCCGAATTGTTCGCCAGTTGCTTCGCGCTTTCGATGAGGCGGTCGTATTCGAGCAGGGTGCGGATCATCGTCCCACAGCGAATGTAAGCCTCCTTCGCGTCGGCTTGATCCGGTTCCAGCTTGAGCGTCTCCGCATAGGCGTCGCGCGCCTCTTTCCACTGATGCTGGTTTTCATAGGCGTAACCTTTCTTCAGCGCCTTCTGCACCGCATCACGGTGCTCGTTCTCCCGCGCCGACCGCAACATCGCCTGCACTTCGGTCTTCTGCGGGTAAACCTTCAGGGCGTTCTGGCACTCTTTCATCGCGTTGGCCCAGTCGCGCCGCTTGATCGCCGCCTGCGCTGCCGTGAACGCGGCCGCAAATCTCGTTTCTTTTTCCAGCCGGCTCGCCCGCGCTTGCCCGGCCTGGGCCGCGGCGGAAAAGCCGTCCAGCGCGAACGCCTTTTGGTAGGACTCGGCGGCCTGCGCATATTGCCCCTGTTTCTCCAAAGCCTCGCCTTGGAGCAGCAGCGCGAAAACACGATCGGTGTGCTCCGCCCGCTGCAGCCCCTGCAGGGCAATTTCATTGCCCGGCGCCAAGGCCCGCGCCGCAGCAAAAGCGGACTGGGCAGTCTCGCGCTGGCCCTTGGTCAACGCCTGCTGACCTTTCAACAGACTTTCCTGCACCTTGGTCGCCAACGCCACTTCCGCTTTCTTCAGCTCGGCAAATCCCTCGTCGAAGATTTTTTTCGCCCCCAAAAAATTCCCATCCTCGAGCAGTTTTCGCCCTGCACCGGCGTCTTCGAACGCCGCTTCCAGCGCGCCCGGCGCCAGACTGCGCGCCCGCTCCAGATCTTTGATTCTGACCAAAATGGCATCATAACCCTGCTGCGCTTCGTGCTTGGCCTTCACATTCCGGCTGAAGACATCCATGTCGGAGTTCAACACCTCAAACACCGAAAACGCCCGCGACCACTCATGGGCGGCCAACAGCGCCTCGCCTTCCTGAAATGACTTGGTGATCAGGATCAGTCGCTGCAACTGCACAGGATGGTCCTGCGGGAGCCGCCGCAATTCGTTGAGCGCTTTCGCCGCGGTCGCCCGCGCCAATTCCGCCTTCGACTGGCTGACGAAAGCGGTGTTCGCGTCCTCGTGGGTCGGTGCGCTCGCCGCGACCGATCCTCCCGATTGAAAAATCTCGGGCCCCAAAACGAGCTTCGCCGCGCGGATGACCACCGCCGCGGTCAGCAGCAGACCGAAGAAGCCACCCACCGTGCACAACAGGACGCGTTTCCAAGTCCAGCGACGCTGCGCGGTCTCCCGACCGGCTTCGGGGTTCCAGTGAATAATCCGGCGCTTCTTGCCGGTCGGTGCTTCGGTGTCATCTGCCATGGTGGGGTGAGCCGCTTGGCGCCATTTACGAGGTTGGGTAGAACGAGGGACGAGGGGTTACCGCAAGAGGTAGAGTATTTCAAACGCGGAGGTAAGACGTTCCTGACGCTGCTTTGTTCATGCCAAAATGCAAAGGGCTTTGTGTTTCATTAGATCAAACCGGCGCGGAAAACTTCCTGACCATGCCTCGCGCTTGCCAACCCACCGAACCCGATTAACCGTTCCGCCGCCGTTCCCCGTCCCCTCCGCTCTCTATGAGATCCTCCCCCGGATTCGCCGCTTCCGCCCTCTCCCTCGCCGCCCTTTTGCTGGCCGGCTGCTACGAGGTGCCCGTCACCGGTCGCCGCTCGATGAATTTGGTCGACGAGAAAGAAGTCACCAAGATGAGCATCGCCGCCTTCGACGAGATGAAACACCGCTACCCGCTCTCCCGCGACAAGGAGCGCATCGCCCAGCTCCAGCGCGTCGGCGAGCGGATCGCCAAGGTGGTTTTTTGGGACATGCCGGACGCCGACTGGGAATTCGTCGTCTTTGAGGTACCCCAGCAAATCAACGCGTTTGCCATGGGCGGCGGCAAAGTCGGGATCTTCTCCGGCCTCTACAAGATCATCGAAAACGACGACCAGCTTGCCTCGGTGATCGCCCACGAGATTGCGCACGTCACGGCGAAGCACATTCATGAGCAGCTCTCGCAGGAAATGATGGTCAACACCGGCGGAATCGTCGGCGGCGTCGCCCTCATGGGCACCGGCGCCAACGTCCTCACCAGCCAGGCCCTCATGAACGTTTACGGCCTCACCGCCGGTGTCACTGGCCTCGCCTTCGACCGAAAAAAGGAAAAAGAAGCCGACTACATCGGCCTCATGTATATGGCCCGCGCCGGCTACAACCCGGAGGAATCGGTCAAGGTCCTCGAAAAACTTGACGGCGAGTCAGCCAACCAACCCGTCCAACCCGCTTTTCTTTCCACCCACCCGTCCAACCCGGAGCGCATCCTCCAGCTGATGGACGCCATGCCCAAGGCCCTGACTGTCCGCGAACAAAGCGCCATCGAAGCGAAGCCGACGCTGATCAAATGACCGGCGCCATCTCACCTCCGGTCACCCCGCGGTAGCGTCCCAAAACAGGTCGGTCGCCCCGACCGCCCTGCCTCGGCCCCCGTCACGTCCCGACCTCGCTCCCCTCACTCCCGCCGGGACGACACCAAATAAAGCAGGTAGAGCAGCGAACTGACGAACGCCGCAACGTAAGTGAGCGCCGCCGCATTGAGGGTCTGGGTCACACCGGGCATTTCATCGCGACCGACGATCCCGAGTTCCACGAGTTGAACCTTGGCCCGCTTGCTCGCATCGAACTCCACCGGCAGTGTCACGAACTGGAAAAATGCCAGCACCGCGTAGCAGATGATGGCGACGTCGAGGAGCAGGCCCGTCAGGCCGCGCACCAGAAAAAAACTCGCCACCATCAGAATCGGAATGACGCGCGTCACGATGTTCGTCGCCGGCACCAGCGCCATGCGGAAGTGCAACATCGAATAGCCCACTTTATGTTGGATCGCATGGCCCGCCTCGTGGGCGGCCACCCCGAGCGCCGCGAGACTCGTGCCCCGGTAGTTTTCTTCCGAAAGCACGAGGCGTTTGTTGATCGGGTCGTAATGGTCGGTCAGGTGGCCGTCGGTCGATGTAATCTCCACGTCGTCGATGCCCGCCCGCGCCATCACGGCTTCGGCCGCTTCGCGACCCGTGATGCCTCCGCGCGAGAGAATTTTCGCGTTTCGGTTGTAAACGCTCGACACGCGAAACTGCGCATAGAGCGACAGCACCATGACGAGAACAATCAGAACCATGAAAAGACCCGGCGACAAAAAGGAGCCGTTGCCGAGCAGGGCGAAGAGGACGGGAGCATTCATGTGGAGTGTGGATTTTTCGGTTGGAAAAAATCTCCGATACCGGAGGTGTCCGGGTCTGTCCGAACGATTCGACAACCTAAACAAAACGCGCGGTTTGCCAGTGCAAACCGCGCGTTTGGAAACGAAGCGAAGGGATTCTAAATCTCGCTTCAGCCGATCTTCGGCACGTCGACCCAACGGCGCTCGGCCCACGACTTAAGACCGAGTTCGGCGAGCTGTACGCCCTTGGCTCCCTCCAACAAATTCCACGGAAACGGATCTCCCTTCACCACATGCTTCAGGAAGAGCTCCCACTGCACCTTGAACGCGTTGTCGTATTCGCCCTGATTCGGCACCGTCGTCCACCCGTCCATGAATTTGACCGGGCTGTCGATGTCGGGATTCCACGTACAACGCGGCGTCGCGGACAGGTGTTGGGCCGTGCAGTTGCGCAACCCGGCCACCGCCGAACCGTGCGTGCCGTCCACCTGCAGCGTCAGCAGATCGTCGCGGCGCACCCGCACGTCCCACGAAGAGTTGAAGTGGCAGATCACGCCGTTGACCAACTCGAAGGTCGCATACGCCGAGTCGTCGGCCGTACACTTGTAGGGCTTGCCCGCCTCGTCCCAGCGCTGCGGGAGATGCGTCGCGCCGAGGCAGGTCAGCGACTTCACTTCGCCGAACAGATTCTGGATCACATACTGCCAGTGGCAGAGCATATCGACAATGATACCGCCGTCCTCCTCCTTGCGGTAATTCCACGACGGGCGCTGCAGTTTCTCGTGCTCGCCGGTGAAGACCCAATAGCCGAACTCGCCGCGCACCGAGAGGATCTTTCCGAAAAAACCGGTATCGATCAGGTATTTCAGTTTCAGGAGCCCCGGCAGCCAGAGTTTGTCCTGCACCACGCCGTTCTTGAGCCCCGCCGCCGTGACCTCCCGCGCGAGCGCCAGCGCCTCAGCCGCCGAAGTGGCGGAGGGTTTTTCGCAATAGATGTGTTTGCCCGCGGCGATGGCTTTCCGCACGCCGATCGGGCGCTGACCCGTCAGCGTCGCGTCGAAATAGATCTGGTTCGCCGGATCGGCCAACGCCGCGTCGAGATTCGTCGAGTAACGCTTCACGCCGGCACGGGCCGCGAGCGCCGCCAGTTTCGACTCGCTCCGACCGATGAGAATCGGGTCGGGCAGGATCACCTCGGCGTCGCCGAGTTTGATGCCGCCCTGATCGATGATAGCCTTGATGGAACGCAGCAGATGCTGGTTGGTGCCCATGCGTCCGGTGACGCCGTTCATAATAATGCCGACTTTGTGCGTGGTCATATAAGGAGGGGTGCCCCGGTTTTCGACCGACCGGCCGATGGAGCGCCAAACACTCTACACGGAAACCGCCGCTTGCGTTAGCACTATTCCGACTTTTGCTAGCACGATTCCGCCCCATGCTCGCCTGGAGTCCACTGCTCGTCCAAAAAATCGAAATTCACGCGTTGGATTTTGTGCTGCGCAAACTCCAGCTCAACCGCCATCGCGACGCCGAAGTCGCCCCCCACGGTCACGCCTACGCGCAGTTGATTCTCTACCTTTCCGGCGAAGGCGTGCAGACTGTGAACGGCCGGCGCCGCCGCGCCCGCGCCGGGGACCTGTTCGTGATTCCGGCGCACAGCTCGCACGGTTTTTCCGTCGCCGGCCGCAGCCGCCCGCTCTGTCTCGTGCTCGACTATGAGCTCGAGGACGCCGGCCCCGTCCGCTCCGCCCACCGCACCCTCTCGCCCGCGACCCTGAACGAACTCCATGCGCTGCTCTCGCGCGTTCCCCGCAAGGGCCGGCTCACGCTGACCGACTATCCGGCGATTCTCGCCGTCGTGGCCCGTCTCCTCGACCACTCGCCCGTCGCCGGCCCGCCCGTACCCACGCTTTTCGAAAAACTTCGCGACCACGTTCGCGCCCCCGCTTCGTTCGGGAAAATCGCCCGCGACCTCGGGTATCATCCCGATCATCTCACCCGGAAACTGAAACGCGAATCCGGTCTCGGCCTCCGCGCCCTGCGCGACCGGGTCCGCCTTGAGTCCGCGCAGGCCGCCCTGCACGGCAAAATGACCGTCGCCGAGGCCGCCGCCCACGCCGGCTTCGACGATCCCAACTACTTCAGCCGCTGGTTTCGCCGCCAGACCGGGCGCACCCCGAGTGCGTGGCGGCCGTGAACCCCGTTCACGCGCCCGGCGGGAGCGTGCACTGCGGCTGCGCGCCCTCCGGCAAGGGCGGGATCGCCCCCTCGCCCGCCTTCGGCAGCGTACCGTTCAGCTCCTGCCGCCAGTGCGCCACGTCGCCGCCCGGACAATACACGTAGATCATGTGCATCGGCTCGTCGCCAGTGTTGGTGAGCTGGTGAAACAACGTTGGCGGCATGAAGACCGCCTGCCCCGCCTTGATCGGGCTGCGCTCGGTGCCGACGCAGATTTCTCCTTCGCCCTGCACGATGAAGTAAACCTCTTCCTGCTCCTGGTTGTGCCACGGGACCTGGCCGCCCTTGGGCTCCAAGATCGAATAGCCCATCGAAAAACCCTTCGCCGCGATCGGCTGGCCCAACTGGCCGACGAGGCCGCGGCCCCATCGACGCGCGGGAAAAGTACCACCGGGAAGCTTGGCGAGGTCTGCGATAATCATAGACCCCAGCTCTACGCCGCCTCCCCGCGCTGCGGCGACAAGATTTTTCCGACCCTTCACCGTTGGTCCGTCCCTCCACCGCTAAAATGCCGCCCCCACCGAGACCTGCCACGTCCCGCCCGGGTCGCCCGGCCGCGGTTTCAAATTCCGTCCATACTCCACCCGCACCGGTCCGATGAGCGTCTGGTAGCGCACGCCGATCCCCGCCGAATACAGCCGCTCTCCCGCCAGCGGATAGTCCCGCAGCTCCGCCGCCGTCGCCAAGGCGTCGCCGAACCCCACGACCGACCACTGCGCCGACAGCGCCTGTTCGAATTCCAGATTCGCGAGCGTGTAGCTCTTGGCGCCCACGAACCGCCCGCCCGCGCCACGCGGCGACGCTTCGCCCTCGCGGTAGCCACGGATGCTGCTGCCTCCGCCCGGGAAAAAACGCTTGTTCACCGGCAACCGCCGGTCGCCCGTGCCCCAGGTCGTGATGACGCCGTGCGCCAGCGCCGCATGCACCCAGCGCCCGCCGCCCCACGGGGTGTGATAGGCTCCGCCCAACTCGAACCGCTGAAACTCTGCCTCGCCACCCAGCGTCCGACTCGCCGCCTCCACCTGCGCAAACGCCCGGTAGCCCCGCCGCGGCCGCAACGGGTTGTCCCGCCGGTCGCGCGTCACGCCCGCATCAACACTCGCCACCGTCACCTGCCGGTCGTCGATCGCCCGCGTGGCCAGTTCGCTATCCCGGTTTTTCAACGACTGAAACGTGTAGCCCGCCGTCGCGTTCGCCCCGAGCCAGCGTAACGGCAGGCTCACCGCCGCGTTCACGCCGTATTCCTGCCGCTGAAACGAGAGTTCGTCCCGCTGCAACCCGAAGACTTTCGCCGTCCCGTCCACCGACTCGCCGAACAGTTCCGGCACCGTGTAGGAATACTCGCCCCGGGTGCTCTTCATCGATTGGACCAACTGCAGCCGTGTCTGGTGGGCCCGTCCGAACACATTGAACTGCCGCAGTTCCACCGCGCCCCGCAGCTGCTCGTAGCTTCCGTAACCGAAAAGCAAATTCGTCTCCAGCCTCCGCCCCTCGCGCACCGTGAACACCGGGCTGCGCACCGGTCCTTCCGCCGGCTCATACCGCACGGCCACCTTCTCGAACACCCCGAGCCGCGCGAGCCGGAACCGCGCCTGGTCCAGGTCCAACGGGTTCAACGGTCCGCCCGGTTTCGCCTGCACCCGGCGGCGCATCACCTGCTCGCGCACCCGGGCCGCGCCTTCGAATCGCACCGGACCGAGGCGCACGGGCTCGCCCGCCCGCACCCGCGCCGTCACCGCGACGTCCTTGCTCCCGTCCGCGGCCGTTGTTGCCTCGCGCACCACCGCCACGCTCGCATCGGCATAGCCCTCCGCAAAAAGCGCCTTCCTCAGGTCGCCCGCCACACTCTGCGCCAGCGCGTTCGTCCACGGCTGGCCGACAAATCGCTGCGGGCCGCCCACCGCGACTCCCGTGCCCTCGGCCCCTACCACACCCACCGCCCGCACCCACCACCGCGGCCCCTCGGTCACAGTCACGGCGAGCATCACCGCGCCCGTGCCCCCATCGGCGTCGACGCGATCCGCACGCACCTCCGCCTCGGCGAAACCGCGCTGCCGCAATTCCGCCTGCAGCCCCTCCAAGCCCCGCGCCAGTCGCGCGGGCGTGTGCGCCCGACTTGCCTTGCCGGCGAACACACCCGCGTCGCCGGCCAAGAAACTCCGGGCCGTCCGCTCCGGCACCGCGTGCAAGCCCGCGAAGGTCACTCCGCTCACAAAAAACCGGACGCCCGGCTTCACCCGAAAGCTCACCGCCCGGGCCTCCATCGTCCGCGGCACCGCCGTCGCCATGCTCGCGTCGAGCACGAATTCCGTCTTCTCCCCGTCCGCCCCTACGCACGCCACCGCGACGGTCGGCTGGAGAAAACCTTCCTCCTGCAGGGCAGACATCAACAGGAACATCGCGTCTTCCACCGCGTTCGCGCGCAACACCTCGCCGCGTGCGCTGCCGAGCAAACGTTCCAACGAAAGCCGCAGTTCCCGGTCTCTGAACCACCCCATCCCCGCCACGTTCAACGTCGCCGCCGGCGCCGGTTTCTCGCCTCCGCCGGGAGTCGAACAACTCGACAGCATTCCGCCGAGCAGCAACGCGGCACACCCGCCGACGAGCCGCACGATCGCCCGCCCGCCGCGCCGCCACGCCGCCTCCCCGCTCCGTCGTTTGTCGGTGCGCAGATTCATTATTTTTCGCGCTCCTCCCGTGTTCCACCTTTGGAGTACACGCGCCATTTCAAGCCCGCGTTGAACTCGTCAAACTCGTCGTATTCCCCGACGAACGACCAGCGGTCGCTCAGCCGGTATTCGATCCCGTAGGTCTCGCGGCCCTGGCGCGAAACACTTTCTCCGCTGGACAGACTCAGCCGTTCGCCCGTCCCGCTCTCCCCGCCAAAACTGGCGAGTAGGCTTTGCCCCAAGTAGCTCCCCAGCCGCGCCACCCGCTGCCGGTCCGAGTAACTCACCTCGTCGTGGGGCGCCTCGCCCGCCATCACCAGGAGCAGCACCTGCGCCGATTCCAGCGGCGGGCTGGACGAGAACACCAGCGCCGGCGCCGACGCCGGCCCGCTCGCCTCCAGGCGCAAATCGTAGTTCAACCGACGCACCGTACCCACCAACCACACCTGCGGCTCGGCCCCCTCCTCCGGCGTCAGGCTCACGCGGCCCTCCTGCACCACAAACGTCGCGAACGGCAGTTTCACCGCCCCGTCGTCGACAGTCGCCTCCCCTCGCACGGTCGGCTCGCCCAGCGTTCCGCCCAACCGAAAGTTCGCCGACGCCACGCCGTTGAACAACGCCGTGCGCAATTTCAAAAACTTCTCGCCCGTCACCCCGACATCGAGTCGCCACGCCTCGTAGGGCGCGGCCTCCACCGCAAAATACGGCGGCGTCCGCGCCCGCGTGCGCGCGCCTCCCGGCACCAACGCCCGGATGTCCGACAAGAACAGGCTTTCGCGCAACCGCACCTTCCCCGCGATCAGCGGCGGCTGCCCGCTCGGCGACGTCAGCGTCAAATCCAGATCCCCGCGGACCAACACGCCCGTCTGCCGCACAAACGGTAAATTCTCCCCCCGCAACGCCACGTCAAATTTCACCCCCTCGGTCCATTCCGCCCCGCCCGTTTTCGCCGCCGCCTCCGGCAGTTCGACCGCCCCGCTCACGGTCACCGTTTGACCTCCGCTCTGCGCCGACACGGACCGCAACTCCATCTTCCGTCCGGTGAGCGCCATCTCTGCATTGATCTCCTGCAACACTCCGAGCGGCCCGAGCGGGCGCGTCGCCGCGTCCCGCACCTTCACCGCGCCACTCACGCCCCCGTCCTTGACGTTCAGGTCCAGCTGCAATCGGCCCTTCGGCGCCAGCACCGCCGGCAGAAACCGCGCCAGGGCCGCGACGTCGGCGTCCGGCACTTCCAGCCGTCCCTCCGCCCCGTCCCGCAGCCACGCCAGCGGACTCGCCAGAAAGTCCCGCCACTTCCCCTCGCCCACCGGCACCCGCCCGCTGGCCCGCACCGCCTGCCCTTCGACCTTGGCCGTCAACCGTTCGAGTCGCACCTCGCCCGCGGTCGCCCCGAGTTCCACGTCAAGCCCGGCCACGGTCGGCATCGGGCGTTGGAAGCGCGCGGCATCGACCGACACCTGCGCCGCCTTCACGTGCAACGTCCCCTGCGGTCGCGCCCACGTGCCCCTCACCTGTGCCGAGGCCTCCGGTCCCTGCGCCTCGAAACCGGTGAGTTCCGCCCACTGCCGCCAAAACCCCGCATTCGGCACCGTCGTCACGTCGAGCGCCAGCGCCCCCTCCGGCTCGAAGTTCGTCACCGGCGTCGCCGCCGGACTCACGCGCAACGGAATTTTACCGACCACGCGCACCACGCTTTCCCCGTCCTCCTTGACACTCAGTTCCTCGATCCGCACGCCGCTGGGGTCGCCCGATACGGCCGCCGACACAACCGCACTTTTCCCTTGGCCCACCTCAATCGCCGCCGTGCTCTTCATCGCAAACGTCATCGGTCCCCCTGCCCACGTGCCGTTCGCCGTCAGCGAATCCACCCGCCAGTCCGGCCCGCGCCACACCCCGAGCTCGCCCAACCAGGCCGAGGAAAAATTCGTCACGGCCAACTCGACCCGCCCCGTTTCGCCCCACACCACCGAGGCGTCAACCGCGCTCTCCGCCCCTGCGAGGTGCAACGCTTCCACCACGAGGCCCGGCCGCCACCGGATGGTCGCCGGCTCCGTCAAACGCAGACGCTCCAGCCCGGCCTGCGCCCATGCAAATTTTGTCAACCGCACCGCCCCCTCCTCCACCGCGCCTCCCGCTGAAACCACGGTCGTCCCCGCCGCCGCTGCCACGTCCAACGATTCCAGCACCGCGCCCCGCCCGGACCAGGCCACCTTCACACCCAGTGGATTCACCCCGGGAAATGTCACCCCTGCCGCCTCCGCGCCCCCCGTATGCACAAGCTCCGTCGGCCGCCCCGCTGCCGTTACCTTTAGCGCGACCGCGTCGAACCCCACGCCGGCCGGCACCCAGCGCCCGATCGTGGCGCGCCGGATCTGTCCCTCGGCCGCCGCGCCGAGGATTTCCTTCGTCTCAAAATCCCAACCGCCGCGCCACGACAGGCTCTCCCCGGCCGCGCCCGTGATCGCACCCGCGCTCACCCGAACCCGCGGCCAGGCGAAATCTCCCTTCGCCGTGATCGACGATGCCGCCCAGCCGGCGGACGAGACCTCGCTTCCCCTCAGCTGAAATTCCACCACCGGTGTCTGACCGACACTCGTCACCAGTCGGGCCTCGCCGCTCACCGTGCCTTTCGCGGCAAACCACCGCTGCTTGGCCAAATCGGCCTCGACCGTAAATCGGGCTCCGCTTGGCCGGAATTTCCCGCTCCGCTCCACCGATACGGCCTCGCTCAATCGCGCCACGAGGCCCGGCAGCGTCGCGTGCAGCGTCTCCACCGTAAACGCCTCCGCGTCGCCCTGCCCGCGCAACGTCGCCTCGAGCGGTGCCACCGCTGACCCGGGGATCGGTTCGCCTGCCGCCGAAAAGTCCGCGAAAAACCGGCCCTCGCGCCACTCCGCTTTTCCGCGCGCACGCACGGTGGCAAACGCGTCGCCAAGCTTCAACCGCACTCCCGGCACATTCCAGTTCTCCGCCTCCAGCACCGCCTCGACCGGCAACCAACCCCGGCCGCCAAATCGCGCCTGCAGGGCCGCGGGTTGGGCCCACAAGACCACCGCGCCGGACACCTCGGCGCCCCGGCTCTCGAAACTTCCTTCGGCCTCGGCCCCGCGTAATCCGAGCCGCACCTCGTCCGCGGGAAACGCGAGCGTCGCATCTGCCTTCAGGCCGCCATCTGCCAAATCCTTCACGATCAGTTCGCGGTTCGCCCAGACCGCCGCCCCACACGTCAACTCGGTCCCGGGCCAACGCACCACCCCCGCCTGTGCGGTCACGCGGGGCGCCCAGCGGTCGAGTTGGCCGGCAATCGCCTGGAGCCGCGCGCGCAACGGCACCCAACCGCGCGGGGTCGTGCCTGCGCCCGTCTCCGCCGCGCGCTCGGCCACGTCGACGGTCCACGCTCCCCCGACGATTTCCCCGCGCCGCCACCACCCCACCAGCGGCGTGTCGGCCTCAATCCGCGCCACCGCCACGCGCACCCCGTTGACCGTGAACGCGGCCTCGTGCAGCGCAAATCGTCCGTAGCCGACCCGTTCATAGCGCGCAAACGTCAACCCCCGCGATGCTCCGGCCCGGCGCAACGCCGCCCCCAGCCACCACGGCAAAGCCGCCGCACCCAAAACGAGCCCGGCAGCCAGCATCAAAAATAATTTCAGAAATCGGCGGCGCATGAATCCTTCGCAGGACCGCCCGCCACCTCAGCCCCCCGGGATCAGCCCGTTGCGCTGCAGCAATGCGTTAAGGTCAGGATCCCGACCCATGAATGCCCGATACAGTTCCGCGGGATCGGCCGAATTGCCCCGGCTCAGCACTTTCTCAACAAACTCCGCGCCGACCTGCGCATTGAAAATGCCCTCCCGTTTGAACCGCGTGAACGCATCCGCATCGAGCACCTCGGCCCATTTGTACGAATAGTAACCCGCCGCATAGCCCACCGGATCGGAAAAAATGTGCGTGAACTTCTTCACCACCGTCGGCGCCGGCGGCTCGGTCGGCACCAGACACTCGGCCACCGCCGCCCGCGCCTGCGTCTCCACATCCGTCTCGCCCGCAAACTCCGCCGTCCGCACGTGCAACAGCAGATCCATTTTCGCCAGCGCCACCTGCCGCATCGTCACACACGCCGAGCGAAAATTCCGCGCCGCGGTCAGCTTGCGGAAAATCTCCTCCGGAATCGCCGCCCCCGTCTCGTGATGGCGCGCAAAAAGGTCGAGACTCTCCCGCTCCCACGTCCAGTTCTCCATGATCTGCGACGGCAGCTCGACGAAGTCCCACGCGACGTTCACCCCGTTGAGCGACTTGATTTCCACCTCGCCGAGCAGGTGGTGCAACAGATGCCCGAACTCGTGGAACACCGTTTCGACCTCGCGATGCGTCAGCAGCGCCGGCTTGCCCTCGCTCGGCGGCGTCATGTTGCCGCACATCAGCCCGAGATGCGGTGCCCGCGTGCCGTCGGGCCGCGGCCCGCCCGTGATGAGATAGTTCATCCAAGCCCCGCCGCGTTTCGACTCGCGCGGATACCAGTCGGCGTAGAACGAGCCCACGTGCCGGCCCCGGGCATCGCTCACGTCGTAAAACTTCACCTCCGGGTGCCAGCCCTCCACCTCGCCGGGCGCACGTTCCACCACCCGCAGCCCGAAGATCCGCGCCGCCAGCTCAAACATGCCCGCGATCACCCGATCCATCGGAAAATATGGCCGCAGGATTTCCTCGTCGAACGTGTAGCGCGACTGCCGGAGTTTCTCCGCCCAATACAGCATCTCCCACGGGGCGAGCCGTCCCACCGGACCGTTCGTCTGTTGCGCCTTGAACGCTTCCAACTCGCCGCACTCGCGCCCAAACGCGTCGCGCGCCCGCGCCTCCATGTCCTCGATAAACGCGAGCGACCGCGCGCCCGTCTTGGCCATCCGCCGCTCAAGCACTAGGTCGGCGAAATGAGCCTTGCCCAACAGCGTGGCTTTTTCCGCCCTCAATGTCAGGATGCGCCCGATCAGCGGCGCATTGTCGTGCGGCGCCCGAGCGCCGACCGCCGCCGACGCCGTCCACATCTCGCGGCGCAGCCCCTCGTCCGTCACATACGTCATGAACGGTTCCAGCGACGGCATGTGCAGTGTGAAGCGCCACCCCG
>JBIKOK010000162.1:0-14737 GCA_044358025.1 Opitutaceae bacterium | reverse complement strand
CGACGCCGCCCTCGTCACCACGCTCGCCCCCGGTGCCTACACGATCCAACTCACCGGCTTCAGCGGTTCCGCCGGGACCGCTCTCGTCGAAATCGCGATCGTCGATGCCGACCGCACCGACTTCGCCCCCGCGCTCCTCGGTCCTGTCCTTCCCGCCGCCGGCGTCGCTTCCGGCTCCATGGCCTTCGGCAGCCTTGCCGTCGGCCGGCCCGCACCGAGCTATCAATGGATGAAAAACGGCGCCGGTGTTTCCGGTGCGACCAATCCCGCCCTCAGCTTCGCCAGCCTCGTCGACTCTGACGCCGCGAACTACACGCTCTCGCTCACCAACACCGCCGGCACGGTCACCACCGCGAAGCTCCCTGGCACCGTCTGGCTCCCGTCGAATCCTTCGACCATCACCGGTTTCCTCAATGCGGTCGCCCACAGCGGCACCGTCTACGCCGCCGCCGGCGACACGGGCATTATCCTCACGTCCACCGATGGCACCACCTGGTCCCGGAGCACGCCCACCTCCGGCACTATCTACCGCGGGATGATTTACGCCGGCGGTCGCTTTGTCGCCGTCGGTTCCGGCGGCACCGTTCGCTATTCCACCGACAACGCCGCGACTTGGTCCGTGGGGACCTCGGGCACAACCAACCAGCTCAACGCCGTTCTCCACGACGGCACCCGCTTCGTCGCCGTCGGCGCCGCCAGCACCGTGATTTTTTCCACCGATGGCGCCACGTGGACGGCCGGTGCCACCGTCACGGCCGGCAAGTCGCTCACGGGCCTCGCCTACAAACCCACCGGCAACTACGTCACCGTCGCCTCCGACGGCACCGTCCACTCCACCGCCGACGCGACCACCGGCGCATGGACGGCCGGCGTCTCCGGCACCACCAACCAATTCAACTCCGTCGCCTACGTAAACAACCTCTTCGTGGCTGTCGCCAACGGCGGCCATATCCGCACCTCCCCCACGGGTGCCGGCACATGGACCAGTGTCACCAATTCCAATGCCTCGAATCTCAGTGCGGTCGCCTTCGCCGGCACGACCTACGTGGCTGTCGGTGGCAATACCCTTCTGACATCCACCGATGCCGCCACGTGGACTTCCGGCACGTTCCAGTCGGTCGGTTATCCCGCCACCAACGCTCTGCTTTATGCGAACAGCCAGTTCATCGCCGTGGGCTTCCCCGGCTCCGTCGTCACCTCTCCGACCGGCGCCTCCGGGACCTGGACCCTTCGCACCGTCACCACCGTCAACTACAACGACACCCTCTACGCCAACGGCCGCTTCGTCGCCGTCGGCGCCAATGGCGGCGTCCTCACCTCACCCGACGGCGCCACCCTGACCTCCCTCGCCCCGGCCGTCCCCGCCGTCACCGGCACCCTCCGACGCGTCGCCTACGGTGCCGGCACCTTCGTCGCCGTCGGCGACTCCGGCGCCGTCCTCAGCTCGCCCGATGGGACCACTTGGACCAATCGCACCTTTGGAACGGCCAACTACACCGCGCTCACCTACGCCGCTGGCAAATTCGTCGCCGGCGGTGCGGGCGGTGCCTTGGCCACCTCGCCCGATGGCTTCACTTGGACCGTCGGCGCCGGGGGCATTGGCAGCTCCGGCAATGTCACCGGCCTCGCCTACGGCGGCGCCACTCCGGTCTTCGTCGCCGTGAATTCCCTCGGCGCCATCTACACTTCCTCCGACGCCGCCACGTGGACCGCCCAGACCAGCAACACCACCCACGCCCTCAATAACGTCCGCTTCGGCGGCGGTCAGTTCTTCGCTCTCGGCGCCTCCAGCACGATTTTCACCTCTTCCGACGGTATTACATGGACGCACCGCGGCCTCGGCTCCAGCGGCCTTAACCTGGTCGACGTGGCCCACGGCGGCGGCCTCAACATCGCTGTCCACACCACCAGCGGCACCGGCTTCAACAGTGCGGTCTTCCTCAGCCACGACAGCGACACGTGGTCCGCCATCAATCTCTACGGTCCCGGCGGCTCGCCCCTCAATTTCTTCGGGCAGGCCGGCATCACCTACGGCAACGGCGTCTTCTTCGTCGCCAGCAACAGCGGCATCGTCGCTCGCACCGCGCCCCACACCGGCCTCCCACGCATCCTCACCCATCCCGTCGCCGCCACCACCCTCGCCGCCGGCGGCTCCACGACCCTTTCCGTCACGACGAACGGCCTCGCCGGCACCACGTTCCAATGGTATCGCGGCTACAGCGGCGACACCTCCTCGCCCGTCTCCGGCGCCACCGACACCGCTGCTGGCAGTAATCTCACCGTCTCCGCTTCCGCCCGCTACTGGGTTCGGGTCAGCGGCCCGGGCTCTCCTCCGATCGATAGCGCCACCGCTGCCGTCACCGCCCCGCTCCCCTCCATCACCGCGCAACCGCTCGCCGCTAGCGGCCCCGTCGGCGGCAGCACCACGCTCACCGTCACCGCCACCGGCACCGGCGCCCTCGGCTATCAATGGCGCAAATTCGGCGTGCCGATCGCCGGCGCCACCACCGCCACGCTCACCCTCTCCAACCTCGGCCTCGACGCCGCCGGCTACTACGATGTCGCCATCAATGACGGCCTCTCCGTCCGCACTTCCGTCGGTGCTCAAGTTTCCGTTACGCCCACCGCCACCGCGGGCGCCCTGCGTCCCCGCGCGTCCTTCGAGCCCCGCGTCGAACTCGTGGGTAATATCACCAAGATCGCGCCGCTTGCCGACGGTCGTTTCTACGCCGCAGGTTCCTTCACCTCCGTTGACGGCACCGCGATCGCTGGCATCGCCCGTCTCCTCCAAAACGGCACGCTCGATACCACGTTCACGCCTCCGCTTATCACCGGCGCGGTCAACCACCTCGCCGTCCAGGCCAACGACCAGGTTGTGATCGGCGGCAGCTTCGGCTACGTCGGCGGAGTAAATGAATTCCGCCTCGCGCGGCTCAACGCCAACGGCACGCTCGATACCGCCTTCGCCGCCAAGGTCGGCTCCGGCGTCTCCGGCGGCAATGTCAACGCCCTCGCAATCCAGCCCGCCGACCAAAAAATCCTCCTCGCGGGCGCCTTCACCAGCGTCAACGGCTACGTCGCCAACCGCGTCATCCGCCTCAGTCCCGACGGCACGCCCGATGCCACGTTCGCCATCGGCTCCGGCTTCGACAACACCGTCAACGCCTTCGTCCTCCAGCCCGACAAGAAAATCGTCGCCGTCGGCAACTTCACCGCCTTCAACGGCAACGCCGCCACCCGCATCGCCCGCCTCACCGAATTCGGTGCCTTCGATGCCACGTTCGTGACCGGCACCGGCTTCGAGTTCGCCCCCGCCGCCCTCGCCCTCCAACCCGCCGATAACAAGCTCGTCGTCGTCGGCAGTTTCGCCACCTACAACGGCGTCACCTCCAAAGGCGTCGTCCGCCTCTCCTCCGTCGGCGCCCGCGAGTCCGGTTTCCCAGCCGGCGTCGGCTTCGGCAGTCTCAGCAGCACGGTCGGCCCGCTCGCCGTCGCCCTCCAGACCGTCGCCTCCACCGACTACCTTGTCGTCGGTGGAACGTTCACTAGCTACAACGGCGCCACGATCAACCGCCTCGTGCGCATCGCCGCTACCGACGGCGCCGTCGATGCCGCACTCAACACCACGCTCGGCACCGCGGGCCTCACCGGCACCGTGCGCCATGTCGCGATTCAGGGCCCCACCAACCAAATTCTCGTCGGCGGCGCGCTCACCCTCGTCAACGCCACCGCCCGCTCCGGCCTCGTTCGCTTCAACGCCGACGGCACCCTCGATTCGCTCAACCGCCAGTTCCTTGAGCCCGGCCAGGTCTTCGCCGTGCAACCCGTCGCCAACGGCAAATTCGTCGTCGGCGGCTTCTTCACCCACGTCGGCGGCGTTCCCGCGGCCTACCTCGTGCGGCTCGATGCGACCGGTGCGCTCGACCCGTCCTTCACGCCGGGCACCGGCCCCAACGGCGTCGTCCGCGCCGTCGTTCAACAGGGCGACGGTCGCCTCGTCATCGGCGGCAATTTCACCGCCTATGCCGGCACCACGTCCGGCGTCAATCGCGTCGCCCGCCTCTCCGCCGACGGCGTGCTCGATACCGCTTTCGCCACCGCCTTCGGCTCCGGCTTTGGCGGCCAGGTCAACGCCCTGGCCCTTCTCCCCGACGGTCGCATCGCCGCCGGCGGCTCCTTCACCACGCTCAGCGGCGTCACTACGAATCGCCTTGCCCGCCTCTCGACCACCGGCGCGCCCGATACCGCGTTCAACACCGCCAACGGCACGGCCCTCAACGGCACGGTCAATTCCCTTATCGCCCACGCCGACGGCCGCCTCTCCGCCGGCGGCAGCTTCACCACGCTCAACGGCGTCGCCAGCTCCGGAGTCGCCCGTCTCCTCCCCGCCGGGGGCCGCGACACCTCCTTCGTCGTCGGCACCGGCTTCGCGCTCGGCTCCACGCAGACCACTTCGTTCACCGTCACCTCCCTCGCGCTCCAGCCCGATGACCGCGTGATCGTCGGCGGCTTCTTCGGCCTCTACAACGGCGCCACCGCTCCCGGCCTCGCCCGCCTCACCGCCACCGGCGCTCTCGACGCCACGTTCGCCCCCGGCACCGGCACCACCTCCACGGTCCAGGCGCTCACGTTGCAGCCCGACGGCCGCGTCATTCTCGCCGGCAATTTCTCCACCTTTAACGGCCAGCGCCGCGGCGGCCTCATCCGCCTTTCCGCCACCGGTGCGCTCGATCTCAGCTTCGGCGCTCCGTTCCCCGCCGGGGCGCCGAGCAGCACCATTAACGTCGTCACGCCCCTCGCCGATGGCGCCTTCCTCGTCGGCAGCACGACGCGCCAGGATTTCATCGAGCGGATCGTCAGCGGCCTGATGCTCCTCGAAGCCGCCCCGTCGCCCGCGCTGCTCACCTTGCCCTTCGGCGGCGCTGTTGCCGCAGGTAGCACCACCACCGTTCTCAGCGTCTCCGTCGCCGCGTCCCAGCCCGTCACCTACCAGTGGAAGCGCAACAACGTCGTCGTCACCGAGGACACCCTCGCGCGCCTCGGCGCTACGACCAACACGCTTTTTTTCCTCAATTTCCAGGCCTCCGATGCCGGCACCTACAGCGTTACGGTCACCGATTCCCTCGGCGCCTCCGTCACGACGCCCCCCGTCGTTTTCACGGTCATCGAATCCGCTCCCGTCCTCGGTAACGTTTCCGCGAACTTCGGCGCCACCGTGCAGGCGGGCACCGCCGGGTATCTGAGTGCCTCGCTCGGCGGCTCCACGCCGACCTCTTTTGCGTGGACGAAAAACGGCGCACCCGTCTCCGGCGGTTTCCTTGCCAGTGGCCTGCTCCACCTGCCGCTCTCTCCCGCGCGCCCCGCGGATGCCGGCGTCTACCAAGCCACCGTCACCAACGCCCTCGGCACCGCCACCTCCGCTCCCGTCCGCGTCTGGGTCAGTGAAGAGGCCGGCTGGACTCCCCATAACCCGCTCCCCAGTCCCCAAGGCCTCCTCGCCCTCTACGTCGACCACGGCCAGTTCTTCGCCGGCGGTGTCCGCGGCGCCCGCGTCTCTTCGACCGACGGTGTAACGTGGCACCAGCTCCCGTCGCTCAGCCAAAACAACGTCATCAATTTCCTCACCGGCAACGGTCGTCGCCTCCTCGTTGGCTCCCTCGGCTTCGTCGCGCTTTCCGCCGATGGCCAGACGTGGCGCACCTCCGCGCTTCCTCACCTTCCTCCCGTGCAAGGCTCCGCCTTCGGTGCCGGCCTCTTCGTCGTATCCACGACCTACACCAACGCCTCCGGTGGCCTCGCGAAAATCTACACTTCGCCCGACGGCGAAGTCTGGACCGAACGCTACGCCACCCAGACCTCGGCGCTCAATTCCCTCACGTACGGCAACGGCACCTTTGCCCTCTTCACCGGCGACGCCGTCCTCCGCAGCGCCGACGGCCTCGCGTGGACCTCGCACCCCGCACCCGCCACCGGCAGCTTCCTCCGCTTTGCCAACGGCCAGTTCTTCCTCGCGTCCGCCTCCTTCGGCGACCTCCACGTTTCCTCCGATGCGCTCACCTGGACCACTCGTTCTTACGGTTCCACCGGCGCGCGCGACATCACCTACGCCAACAACCAATACCTCCTGACCGGCGATAGCGGCCTCCTCCTGACCTCGCCCGACGCCACGACGTGGACGCGCCGCGCCACGCCCAACAACAACGCCCTCCGTTCCGCCGCCTACAATGCCGGCACCTGGGTCGTCCTCGGCAACACCGATTACCCCGCCACCATCCTCACCTCCACGGATAACGGCGCCACCTGGACCAACCGTACCACCAGCCTCACGTTCAACGATCTGCACTCGCTCGCCAGCGACGGCACCGCCTCGATCATCGGCGTCGGAAAAAACGGCACCGTCGTTCGCTCCACCAACGGCACCACGTGGAGCCTGGCCGCATCCGGCGTCACCGACGAACTCGAAGGCGCCGCCTACGGCGCCGGCAAATACGTCGTCTCCGGCGCCAACGGCCGCATCCTCACTTCCTCCGATGGCGGCGTCACCTGGACTCCGGCCTCTTCCGGCGTCTTGGCTTATCTCGGCGGTCTCGTCTATCTCAACAACGTCTTCCTCATCTCCGGCGATCTCGGCCTGCTGCTCAAATCGACCGACGGCACCACGTGGACTTCCTCCACCGTCGCCGACGGCCAGAAACTTCGGGGCTTGGCCTACGGCTCCGGCCGCTACGTCGCCGTCGCTGCGGGCGGTCGCATCCTCACGTCGCTCGACGCCACCACCTGGACGCCCGCCACCTCCGGCACCACCGCCGACCTCAACGGCGTCGCCTTCGGCAACGGCAAGTTCCTCGCCACCTCGGCCACATCCGTCTTCACCTCGCCCGATGGCCTCGTGTGGACGGCCGCACCCGCCCCCGAGATTCCCCATTGGGACAGCGGCACCCTCTTCCTCAACGGCCGCTTCTACGCGGGTATCGGCACCAACAGCAGCATTTCCTCGAGCGACGGCCTCACGTGGACCGGCCACCACCTCGGTACCAACTATTCCGATATCAACGGCGTGGTCGGCTTCAACGGCCGCCTCTACGTCAGCGGTAACGCCGGCATGATCTACTCTGCCGCCCTCGCTCCCTCCATCGTCCAACCACCCGACCACCAAGTCTTCGTCGCCGGCTTGCCGCTCACGCTCCGCGTGATCGCTTCCGGCAATTCCCTCCCCACCACCTACCAGTGGCGCAAGGGTGGGGCAGTGATCCCCACGGCGACATCGGCGACGTTCACCCTTCCCGCCGCTGCCGCGACTGATGTCGGCAGCTACGACGTCGTTGTCACGACCTCCGCCGGTTCCGTCACCAGCGCTTCAGCCTCCGTCTCGCTCGCCGTTGCTCCCGCGATCGTCAGCCCGCCCACCGCCGCCGTGGTTCGCGCCGGCGGCACCCTCACGTTGCAGGTCACCGCGTCGGGCAGCGCGCCCTTCTTCTATCAATGGCGCAAGGGCACCACCCCCATCGACGGCGCGACCGCCCCCTTCTACGCGAAGCCCGCCTTCGCCGCCGCGGATGCCGGCAGCTACGACGTGATCGTCACCAACCTCGCCGGCTCCGTCACCAGCGCCGCCGCCGCCGTCACGCTGGCCCCGGCCCTCGGCACCCTCGCCTCCGATCCCGCGTTTGCCCGCCCCGATTTCAAGAGCGATGCGCTCGCCGGCCGCGTCACCATCGACTCACTCGGTCGCGTCTACGCCACTTGGACCAACGGCAACTCTATCTCCGGCGTCGGCAACCAGCAGCGTGGCGCGGTGATCCGCTTCAATGCGGACGGCACGGTCGACAATACCTTCAATATCGGCGCCGCCCTCGTCGACGCTTGGCCCATCGTCATCCAGGCCGACGGCCGCATTCTCGTCGGCGGCGTCGCCAGCCACGAATCGAGTGAAACCGGCTTCGACCTGCCGCGCGTCTTCCGCTTCAACTCGGACGGTACCCGCGACTTTACGTATCAGTCGCCTCACTTCGCCGCCGATCCGCGCTTCATGACGATGCAGCCCGACGGCAAACTCCTCGTCGTCCCCTCGTCCAGCCTGACGGCCAACGGGGGCATCCCCGTCATGGCCCGGCTCAACGCCGACGGCTCGCTCGACGCCACCTTCACGCAGCCGACGCTCAGCGCCAGCGGTTCGATCTTCCTTCCGCCCGTCGTCGACGCTTCCGGTCACATTTATGTCGGGGGCGTCTTCACCACGATTAACGGCGTGGCCCGCCCGGCCATTGCCCGTCTGCTCGCCAACGGCACGGTTGATACCACGTGGGCACCCACCGGCTTCACGGTCGGCAGCACCGCGCAAATCCGGGGACTCGCCCTCCAGACCCAGGGCACCAATGCCGGCAAACTCCTGGTCGCCGGCGGGACAATCACGGTCGCCGGCTCTGCCTCGCCGACCTCGAATCGGCCCGTCGTCCGCCTCCTCCCGACGGGTGCGCTCGATCCGACCTTTACCTTGGTCACCCAGGCCGACGCCGGCATGAGCCCGCGCCCGCGCCTGATCACGATCCTCGCGGACGACCGCTTCTATGTCGTCGGCGCCACCGTGGCGCGCTTCCTCGCCGATGGCGCGATCGATCCGACTTACACCAAGCCCGCTTTCTCCACCGAGTTCTTCTGGATGGACGCGATGGCCGATGGCCGCGTCGTCGTTTGCCCCGAGCGCGGTGCCACGATCAACGGTAACGCCGCGCCGACTTTGGTGCGCCTCACGGCCACCGGCGCGGTCGATGCCAGCTTTGCCCCCGGCCGCATCAACCGCGAAGTCTATCCCGGCCGCTTCGCCGTGATGCCCGACAGCAAGCTCCTCACGTGGGGCCAATTCGAGCGCGCCAACGCCACCCCCGTCTCCGGCCTCGCGCGCTTCAATCTCAACGGCTCACTCGACTCCACCTTCGCCGTCACCGGCGTGCCGGACCTCCGCTATGTTGCCTTTGCCGAGGTCGGCGGCGACGGTCGCATCCTCGCCGGCACCCGCACGGGCACCGATCCCACCGCCCTCACCAGCGGCGTCGTCCGCCTCTCGTCCGACGGCGCCCGCGATTTGTCGTTCACTCTCGATGCCTCGCTCGCCGGCAGCACCAACGGCCTGGAGTTCCGCCTCCTTCCGGACAACCAGGTCGCCGTCTGGTCGCTCTCCGCGCAGGGCCTGATTTCCGACAGTAATCTGCTCCGGCGTCTGAGCACCACCGGCGCCGTGGATGCCACGTTTAATCCGACGGGCTTCGGCTCGTTCGGCTCCGTGTATCGCGGCACCAATGGCGCGATCACGTCGGTCACCCTCGGTGCGTTCCGCGTCCTCGCTCACGATTCTGCCGGTCGCCTCATCGCTCGGGCCACCACCGGCACCTACCCTGCCGGAGCGTCTTCGCTGAACTACACCCTCCTGCGGATCAACGCCAATGGTTCTCTGGATACCACGTTTAATGCGCCCACGCTCTCGTGGCCGACGTCGGTGTCGTTCCCCACGATCACCGATGCCCAGACCAACAGCGGCGCCGCTGGGCAGATTCCGGCCACCGTCGTCTACGGCTACCCATTCAGCGGCGCGACTCCCGTTTCCGGCGGAAAGCTCCTCGTCTTTGGTCTCTTCACTGAACTCGGCGGCCAGCCTGCGCCCGGTATCGCCCGCCTCACCGCTACCGGTGCGCGTGATACCACCTTCAACGTCGGACCCGGCGCGCAACTGCGCTACCAGCCTGGCCGTTTAGCCCAAGTTGAGGGCGTCACGGTCGCCGCCGACGGCAAGATCTGGATCACCGGCGCTTTCGATACGTTCAACGACGTCGCCGCCCCCGGCATCGTGCGGCTCAATGCCGACGGCAGCGTCGACCCCGCGTTCGCCACCGATATTTTCTATCGCACCTACCTTGGCGGCCTGAGCCAGGTCGGCCTCGCCCCCAACGGCACCGTCTACGTGTCCGGCACCTACAGCCGCGGCGGTGACACGTTTCCCTCTGCTTTTCAGGCCCTCGTGAATTCCGAGACTCCCGTCATCGCGACCCAGCCCGTCGCCGCCCAAAATCTCTTCCTCGGCGCCACCGCGAGCTTCAGCGTGACCGCCACCGGCACGGGCCTGGCCTACCAGTGGCGCAAGGACGGCGAAAACATCGCCGGTGCCACCAACGCGACCTATTCGATCAACCCGGTCGCGGTATCGGATTCCGGCCTCTTCGATGTGGTCATCGCCAACGGCGCCGGCTCGGTCGCCAGCGCGGGTGCGGTGCTCACTGTCGCCTCGACCGTGGCCATCGGCGACCAGCCCGTCTCCCGGCGCGTTGCGGCCGGCGCCCCGGTGCAGTTGGCCGTCTCCGCGACCTCGACCGTTTCCGGTGCGACCTTGACGTATCAATGGCGCAAAGACACCGGCGCGATCCCCGGCGCCACGGCCGCCACGCTCGCGCTCTCCCCGGTCGGCCCCGCCGACGCGGCCGCCTACACGGTCGTGGTCGGCGACGGCACCAATACCGTCACCAGCCAGCCGGCCGTCCTCACGGTCACCGTGCCCGATCCCATGCTTTGGCAGCTGTTCACCGAAGTCTCCAACGAGCAGGCTCCCTCCCGCACCGTGCACGACGGCGCCGGCAAGGTCTACGTCCCGTGGTCCGTCTACGATCGCAGCCCCGATATGGCCGGCGGAAAATTCGTCGGCGCCTTGGCCCGTTTCGACGAAGCTACCGGCGCGTTCGATCCGACCTTCCGCCTCGATGCCCGCTACCGCCGCGCCAGCCACGTCGTCGTCCAGCCCGATGGCAAACTCCTCGTGGCCGTCTCGGCCGGCGATTCCGATACGGTGATCCGGGTGACGGCCACCGGTGCGCTCGACACCGCCACGCCTTTTACGGCGCCGCTCTTCGCGCGCAGCATTCGGTTCATCTCCCGTCAGGCTGACGGCAAAGTCATCGTGACGGCCGTCGACATCCTGAACCCGAACGCTCCCGCATCCGCCCTCGGTGCCACGGCCCCCCAGGTCTACCGCCTCAATGCGGACGGCGGCCTCGATAGCGGCTTCACCCCGGCAACCATCACGGCCAACACGAATATCTTTGGCCCGCCCGTCGTCGACTCCGCGGGGCTGATTTACCTCGCCGGCAACTTCACGACGATCAACGGCACGGCCCGCTTGGGCGTGGCCCGCCTCACCGCCACGGGCGCGCTGGACGCCACGTTCCCGACCGGCCTGCCCGCCGGCTTCACCTCCAGCCAGATTCGCGCCGTCGCCCTCCAGAGCGGCGACCGCCCCGTCTTCGTGGGCGATTTCTTTGCCTCCGGCGTGCGCGGCACCTCCTCCGACCGCGTGATGGCTTTCCGCTTCACCGCCGCCGGCGCCTTCGATGCGACGTTCGCCCAGCCGCTCCGCAGCGAACTCGGTCTCGTCAACGGCCCCCGGTTGCGTCACCTCGTGGTTCTGCCCGACGATTCCCTCCTCGCCGTCTCCGACCGGCTCGTACGCCTCACCGCCAATGGTACCCGCGACACGACGTTCTCGTCCCGAGAGCTCGGCAAGGAATCGTTCTGGTTCTCCCGCGCCGCCGACGGTCGCCTGTTCCTGCCGGATCAAATCAGCATTTTCGGCCAGGGCGCCGCGCTTTCCACCGTCTCCAACGGTATCGCGGTGACCTCGGCCAACGGTGTGCCCGACGCGTCCTTCCAGACCGGCGGCTGGGGCCGCAGCGCCGTGGTGGATAGCGGTGTCGTCCTCGGCGACGGTCGCGTTTGGGTCGGCGGTGCGTTCAATCGCTACGGGGGCACGCCCGTCCCCGGGGTCGCGCTCTTCGCGGCCGACGGCACGTTGGCGCCCGCGCAGGCCGTTTCGTCGCGCAGTATGAGCTACGGCGGGGTGGCCGACGCCGGGAGCAACCAGGTCTACGTCCTGTCCGTGACCGGCAGTAATTCGAGCGAGCCGTTCTCGGTCGGTCTGGTCCGGCTTGGTTCCGATGGTGCGGTCGACTCCGGCTTCAGCCCGGTCCTTCCGGCCGGCTACTCGCTCGGCTCTGCCAACCTTTCGGCCGGAGGCGGCAAGCTTCTCCTCGGCCAGGAAAGGATCCTCTCGCAGGACGCGCTCGGCGGCTCGACCGGAAATTCCCTCCTCCGCCTCAACGCCGACGGCACCCGTGACACCGCCTTCAACGCGGCGCTCGCCTCGTTCGCCGCGGTGGATCGCCATCCCACCACCAACGCCGTCACCCTCATTCGCACGGGCGGGATCAGGGTCGGCCAGGTGCTGCCGGACGGCCGCGTGCTCGCCGGTTCCGCCGGCCTCGACGGGGCCGTGCGCCTCATCCGCCTCTTGGATACGGGGGCCATCGATACGACGTTTAGCCCGCCCTCCTTCGGCACGATCGCGCCATCGAGCGGCTTCACGTCGACGATCACGGATCCCGTCACCGGCACCACGGCGCAGTTCGCCGTCAGCGGCTACAGCGCGGGCGAACTGCTCGGCGCCGTCCTCCAAATCCCCGACGGGCGCGTCTATCTCGGCGGTCGCCTCGCCCCGGCCGGTGCGCCCCGCGGCCTCGTGCGCCTCAACGCCAACGGCAGCATCGACGCGACGTTCACCGGCGCCGGTCTGGGCTGGTCGAAGTCCGATTCCTCGCCGTATGTCAGCGCACTGGCCGTCGATGCGGTCGGTCGCGTTTACGTCGCGGGCCGGTTTGATTCCTACAACGGCACGGCGATTCCGGCCGGCCTCTTCCGCCTGAACGCGAATGGCTCGCTCGACACCGCATGGACTTCGCCGATCTCCGTGCTCGATGCCCCTCGGTCTTCCGTGCGCCTCGCCCTGGTCGGCGCCAAGCTCTATGCGTTCGGCACGGTCGCGGCCGCCGGCGACACGCTGCCCGCTCCCTACCGGGTCGCTTCGATCGGCAGCGAGCCGGTCGTCTCGCCTCCGTCCGCCTCGAACGGCACGGTCGTGGCCCTCAGCGGTTTTGGGTTCACCGGTGCCACCTCGGTCCGTTTCAACGGCCGCGATGCCGCCTTCACGGTTTCCTCCGACCACCAGATCCTCGCCACCGTGCCGGCCCTGGCCACGAGCGGGGTGATCACGATTGTCACTCCGACCGGCACGCAGACCACGGCCACCCCGCTTGACATCGTCGCCGGCTCCCGTCTCCAAAATCTCTCCCGGCTCGGAGCGGTCGGCACCGGCGAGACTGCCGTGCTGGTCAACTTCACCGTGGAAGGCAGCGCCGCCAAAACGGTCCTCCTGCGCGCCGCCGGTCCCGCCCTCGCGACGATCGGGGTTACGGGCACGCTGGCCGACCCCGTCCTGACGCTCCACGACGCCACCGGCGCCGAAATCGCCCGCAACGACGATTGGGGCGGTGGTTCCGCCCTGAGCTCCGCCTTCGCCTCCGTGGGCGCGTTGTCCTTCGCGACGAGCAGCAAGGATGCGGCTCTCCGCCTTGCCCTGGCCCCTGGTACCTACACCGCCCGCGTGACCGGCGCCGGTGGCACCACCGGTGTCGCCTTGGTTGAAGTGTACGACACCGGCGACCTCCCCCGTCTCGCCTCCCTGGCCAGCCGGGCCGCGGTCACACCGGGCAGCCCTTCGACCTCGGGTTTCGTCATGGGTGGTCCGGCCAACGCCGGGGCCAAAACGGTCCTGCTCCGCGCTCGCGGCAGCTCCTTGGTGACCGCCCTCGGCGCGCTCGCCAACCCAAAGCTGACGCTCTCCGGCTCCAGCGGTGCCCAGATTCTCGCCAACGATGATTGGGTGAGCAGCCCCGAGCTCGCGGAAGCGACGGCGGCGGTGGGCGGTGCCCCGCTCGCGCCTTCGGACTCGGCTCTGCTCCTAAACCTTCTTCCCGGCAGCTATACCCTGCAGGTCGAGGGCAACGGAGGTTCGGGTTTCGCGCTGACGGAAATCTTCCTTGTCGACGCCTTCCGTGACGCGTCCTTCGCCCCGGCGCTCCTCGCGCCGATGCAGAATCAGACCGTCGCCACCGGCGTGCCCGTCTATCTCAACGCCCCGGTGGTCGGCAAACCGGCCGTGGCGTATCAGTGGAAGAAAAACGGCGGCGATGTCACCGGCACGCCCGTCGCCGGTTCGCCGGGGGCGTTTTTCCTCCCAGCTGCCGCCGCCAGCGACACCGGCGTCTATACCGTCGTCCTGAGCAACTCCGCCGGTTCCACGACCAGCGCCCCGGTCACGCTCGCCGTGAATCCACCTGCCGGTTACGCGGCCACCCAGGTGCTGGTCGGTCCCGGCTATCTCGGCGGCGGCACCGTGACCATCACCAACACGCTCACCTACGTGGCACCCTCGCAGAGCCTCGGCTGGTCGGTCACGCTGCCCGCCGGTTGGAGTTTTGTCTCCGACGGGGGCAGTGCGGGTGAGACCAAGCCCGCCGTCGGCGCCACCGGGACTATCGCCTGGGCGTGGACCACCGTGCCCGAGTCCGGTTCGCTCACCTTCACCTACACGCTGAGCGTGCCGGCGGGCGAGAGCGGCGCGCGTGCCCTCACGGCCCTGGCGGTCGCCCGCCCGGGCGGTAACGCCGTGGTTTATGTCGCGAACCCCAACCCGCTGGCGGTCGCGCGCGTCTCCGCCCACTCGGCCGACACGAACCAGGATTTCCGCCTCGGCCTGATCGAGCTCACGCGCGTGATCGAACTCTTCAACACGCGCAATGGCACCGTCCGCACCGGCCGCTACTCGGTCGCGAGCACGGTGACGGAAGACGGCTTCCATCCC
>JBIKOK010000030.1:0-48570 GCA_044358025.1 Opitutaceae bacterium | reverse complement strand
GCAAGCCCGTTGACGGCAGGTTGATGGCATTCCACGCGATATTGTTCACCGCTGCTGCCTGCACCGTCACGCTGGTGATGAGTTTGGGCCCGACCGCGATGGCAGTTACCCAATCGGAAGCGTATTTTACCCAATAAAGTTCGACCGTGTAGGTGCCCGGGTTCGGCACGCTCTCAAGTGTCTGATAGTTGTAGTTATAGGCCTGCACCGCATGAAACCCATCGGGATAGCCGGGCACGCCGACAATCTTGACCCGCAGCTTGTAGGGCGAAGGCAACGACTCATTGGTGTAAACGTAAGGTTTGTTGGTCGAGCTAAATGTATAGCTCGAAAGGTAAACCCCTGCCTGACTGATCGTGGCTGCAGCGCACCAGAGAAGGAGGCAGCACAACCGGGGGAACCCGTTACCCACCCGCAAGGCAGATTGGCGATAAAAAGGATTCATCGGGACGCCTCCGTCAGAAGAGCGGGGAGTTGATCAAATGAACCGGACCCGATCAGTTTTCCTCTTAGCCCGAGCACCGCGACCGAAGGGGCCTGCTGAACCCCCAGCGTGGCAGCGGCGGCTCCGGCAAGTCCGGCCGCATCGTGACAATGCGCTCCGGGAAATGGCGTGAAAGCCGCCAACGAATTCAACAACGGAGCCGTCCCGCCCAAACCCACATAGACCCAGTTCACATGACCAACAACTTTTCCTTCGAGTGCCCCGAGCAAAGTGATATCGCGGGGTCCGGCCCAGACATTCCAAAAACACACCACGGTCACTGCGGCAGACTGGGCGAAATCGACCTTTTTGCCGTCGAGCGTAGCCAAAGTGAGTTCGATTGGCTTGCCCCTGCGTAGCGCCACCGCCTGGGCGCGTTGCACTTCTTGTTTCAGGTCGTCGGGCAGGGTCCGTTGATTGAGCTTGGCCAACACTCGGGCAGACGCTGTCGGGTCCGATGTGCGGAGCAGACTTATGTAGTGCTGGTTGACTTGCGGGATACCGCCAAATTCGGCGTGCAATGTATCGGCGAGCTGCTCCTGGGGTGAAGGCCCGCCCAAAGATCGCGCCGGGGAGGACAGGTCCAGACATTCGACCGCCAAAGCGACTTCGAATCGATCCTCCACCGCGTTGCGCTTGTCATTGCGATAAAGTTGGGCGGCGGCGCGCGTCTGACCGCCCGCATCGACGGCTCCCAAGGCTAACGCGGAGAGCCGAGCCAGCGCTTCCATTTTCTTCGCACTATTTGCCCGGGCATGGTCCGGGTAATTCGAATGAAACAGCCGGGCTTCCTCTGCATCCTGGATCAGGCGATTGATCTCAGCCTTGAGCGGCGATGCCCGCCGGTCATCGCTGAGTTCAGCAGGCTCCCGCTTGACCACGCCGCGCGTGGGCCGCTGCGACAAAGCCGCCCATGCTTGATCGGCCGCCTGTGTGGCGGGACCAACCGGGGCCGGCTGGGCGTGCAGCAGCAGCATGTTCGCTCCAAACATCAGGAAGAGCGCGACCGTCGATATTGTTGAAGTCATAAACCAGGGGGCGGAGGGAAAACTAGGCTTGCGGCTTGGTCGTGGGAGCGGGCTTTCGCCCGGTCTTTTTCCGCTCCGAGGCCCGGGTGCCGCCGGCAGCTTCGTATTCGGAGGAGTTTTCTCCGAAGTAGCCCTTGATGCCGGCCCGGGCTCTCGTGCAGAGGCCGTTGAGTGCGTTCGCCTGATCGTCACGTTGGTTGCGCAACGGTTTGAGCACCTCCTCGTGTCGCTCAATCTCGGCCAGCACGCCGAGAAATTTGTCTGCCGTCGCTTGATACGATTCCAAGGTCACGTCCTTGAGTTTGAATTCCGGGTTGGTCGTCCACACTTTCAGGATGTTTTCGACATCCGCTCTGACATCGTCGGGGCGTTGGGAGGGCATGGGTTTGATCCTTGCGGGGTGAAGCAGGGTTAAGGATCAGGTTTCTGCTGAAAAACCGGCCCGGCGTAGGAGTGAAGTCCGAGTGGCCAAAGCAGCCGGCAAACGCCCCTGTGGTCCGGTCATGCGGGCATAACGCGGAACATACCGGACCATTGGTCCGCCCGACCGCCCAGCACTCCCAAATCGTCGGCCCAGAGTAGCGCTCCGGTTTCCACAGTGTGAGAAGCACGTGACACTCCGCCCGATCAGAGAGGCTACGTGCCTCGCGAGCGGCTTTATGCCAGCGACCTCCCGTCCCGGCTGACCCTGCGGCTGCACCCAAAAAAACCGGGGAGTCTCCCAGCTGCCTTCGATCCAAGAACGCTTTCCCGCCTGATTGGAATCACGGACCGCTCCAGCGACAACGGTGCTGCCCACCATCGCCCTCGCGCCAGCGGCGACGAATCGTGTGGGACCGCAGAACACTCCATCGCAGCAGGCGAACGACTCGTGAGAACGATTCACGCAGGGAGCAGGGCGGCTCATGCGAGAAAGGGTGGGAGGAAAACCGCGCGCCGGGAAAGCCCACTGACTACAGATTTTTATGTAGGTTACGGTCCCTAGGAAGGCCCAGTTCGCTATACGGAACCCAGGCTCGTCGCCCGCTCGGCTGCGCTGCTCGGGCCAAACCGTCGCTTCCGCACTTGCCGTCACTCACTTCACCCATTTCCTTCCTGAGTGTACCGTCTTCACCGGACGTATCAGAGCGTTGAGACAAGGTTGCGCCGCTTTATCCCATGTCTTCCCCAGCCACCCCGATCACGACGTTTTTTCTCGTCGAGGACGAAGAGTTCAACCGTTGTGTCGTTCGCTATGAAATTGAGCGCCATCCCGGCTGGAAACTGGTCGGCGAAGCGAACGATACAGCCTCGGCCATCGAAAGCCTTAACCAGCAATCCGCCGATGTGCTCATGATCGATATCTGCCTACCACCTCCCGGCGATGGCTTCACGGTCGTGGACCATGCCAAGAAAATCCGGCCGCACGCGCGGCGGCTCGTATTCACCTCGCACCTCAACGAATACATCGTCTCGCAGTGCGAGAAATGCGGTGTGCACGGCTTCTTTAACAAGCGCGATTCTTCGACCGGAAAACTGGGAGCGGTACTCGACGCTCTTGCCGCCAGGCGCCGATATTTTCCACCCGAATTCGAGCGCGCCCGGTCCCATTGGCTGGCCGATTCCCATGCCATCGCCAAGCGGCTCACGGGCCGCGAAAGTGAAGTGCTTCATCTGATCGCGCTCGGGCACGGCGATCGCGAGATTGCGGAAGATTTGGGTATCCGTACCGCCACCGCTGCGACCCACAAAAGCGCTATCTTGCGCAAACTCGAACTACCCAACATCGCGAAATTGACAGTCTATGCGATAGATCACGGCTACGGGCGGCTGCGTTATTAAGCCTGAGATCGGCTCGCCCAACCCTCACCGCTTACGCGTCCAAGATTGCCCGCAGTGCCGCCGGGGCCGTTACCGGCGCCTGGCAGGTCCCCGCTTCGCACACATACGCCGTCGCCTTCCCGTCCATCGGCCGCATCTCCGCCATCTCCGGCGCCCGCGCCGCCCACCACGCACGATCGGCGTCGTTCGTCACCGCCACCACCGCCCGCCCCGGCCCAAGGCGTTCATGGAGCACCGCCGCCAGCGCCCGAAAATCTTCCGCCCCCGGGTCGCCCGCCAGCACCACCTGCCGCGGCACCTCCAGCGCCAGCTCCAGCGCGCACAACATCTGCGGCAGGCCATGCGGCGTCCGACTCCAGGTCGCGCGAAACGCCGCGATGCCGCGCACCCCGCGCTCGCGCCGGGCCTCGTCGTGCACCAGCGCCCCGAGCCGCAACAAATTCATCGCCGCCACCGAACTCGGCGCCGGCTCCGCCCCGTCATAGTCCTCCTTCAGCCGCAGCACGATGCTCGCGTCGCCCGCCGCCGAGTTGAAATACCCCCCGCGCTCCCCGTCCCAAAACAGCTCGTCCATCTTCGCCTGCAGTGCCTCGGCCCATTGCAGCCACCGCAACGCAAACGACGCCTCGTACAGATCGAGCAGCCCCTGGATGAAATACGCATAGTCCTCCGCAAACCCCTCCGCCGGCCCGCGGCCCGCCCGCCAGCAGCGAAACAACACCCCGCGCGCCGGATCGAACAGCTCGCGCCCGACGAACTCCGCCGCCCGCACCGCCGCCGCCACATGGCGGGCGCTTTCCTCTCCCGCTGCCGCGCGCTCTTTCTCCCCGCTCTCACCCCCGCTACCCAGCACCTGCGCCGCCTTCGCCAGCGCCGAAATCATCAGCCCGTTGTTCGCGGTCACAATTTTGTCGTCGAGCAGCGGCCGCGGGCGATCCGCCCGCACCGCACGCAACGTCGCCAATGCCGCCGTCAGCCGCTCGTTCGCCTCTTCCGGTTCGAGCGAAAACTGCTTGGCCGTGTCCCGCAGCGACCGCCGCTGGGCGAGGATGTTCTTGCCGCGAAACTCGCCGTGCGGATCGAGCGGCCCGGTGACATTTCCGTTTTCCCCGACCCCAAAATGCGCGGCCACCAGCGCGAAACCGTCCCCAAGCACCGCGCGCAGCTCCGCCGCCTCCCACACATAAAACGCGCCCTCCGCGTGTTCCCCTCCCCCCGCGCCGCCGACCACCGCGCTGTCCGCGTCCTCCGCCGTGAAAAACCCGCCCGCCGGGCTCGTCAGATCGCGCGCCACATAGTCGAAAATATCCCGCGCCATCCACGCGAAGCGCTCGTCGCCCGTCGCCTGCCGCGCCATCAGGCAGTTGATCGCGATCTGCGCCTGGTCGTAGAGCATTTTCTCGAAGTGCGGCACGCACCAGCCCTCGTCCACCGCGTATCGGTGATACCCGCCGCCCACCTGGTCGTGAATGCCGCCGCGGGCCATCCCGCGCAGCGTCGCCGTCGCCAGCCGCACCGCCTCCGCGCCGGTCTCGCTCCCCACGCCCTGGATCGCCGCGACGCGAAACAGGAAATTCAAATTCGACGCGCGCGGAAACTTCGGCGCGCCGCCAAACCCGCCGTTCGCCGCATCCGCGGCCTCGTAGAAATACTGGAAGCACTTCTCGAACGCCTCTCCGCCCGCCTCCGCCAACGACGCCTCGCTTTGTTCCCGGTCCTCCGCCCTCCGTCCTCCGTCCTCTGTCCCCTGCCCTCCGTCCTCTGTCCCCTGTCCCCCGTCCTCTGTCCCCTGTCCCCCGTGATACGCCCGCAGCGTCCCGAGCACGCGCTCGCTTTCCTCGAGCAGCTTGGCGCGCTCGTTTTTCCAACCCGCCGCGATCGCCCGCAAAATCGCCGGAAACCCCGGCCGCCCCTGCCGGTCCTCCGGCGGAAAATACGTGCCGCCGTAAAACGGTTTCAGCTCCGGCGTCAGCCACGCGCTCAACGGCCAGCCGCCGTGCCCCGTCAACGCCTGCACGTAGGCCATGTAAACTTTGTCCACATCAGGCCGCTCCTCGCGGTCCACCTTGATCGCAACAAACTCCGTGTTGAGGATCTCCGCCACCGCCGCGCTCTCAAACGATTCGTGCGCCATCACGTGACACCAATGGCACGTCGAATACCCGATGCTCAAAAAAATCGGCTTCTCCTCCGCTCGCGCCCGCGCAAACGCCGCCTCCCCCCACGGCAGCCAATGCACCGGATTCTCCGCATGCTGGAGCAGGTAGGGCGATTTCTCGGTCGCGAGCGCGTTGGGCATTGGTCGATCAGCGCACGCCGCCGCCCGGGCGCAAGCCCGCAATCACCGCCCCGCCGCCCCGCCTCCCCTCACCCGACCGCCGGCTTCCGCCGCTCCGCCTCGGCCCGCAAACGCCCGCACGCCTCCCGCAACCGGACCAACGCCCACCCGGCGTCCGCCCTCGTTCCCGCTCGCACGACGCGCTCCCAATCCAGCGCCGCGCGCCGGACGATGAGGCCGCCGAACGACGCGGCGTTGCGCTAACCCCCTGCGCCTCGTTGCCGGGTTGCCCCGCTTCCCGGCCGGCCAACCGCTGCGCCAACCGCGCCAGCCGCTCCGCCGCGTCGCCCACTTCCTCCGGCCCCCGCGCCCGCACCGCCCGCCACCACCACGCCCCCGGCCACCGCCGGCCACCACCGGCGCCCCTACGTAATCAGCATCCCCATACCCACCGCCATCGCCGGCCCGACCGCCGGCACGTTGCCAGGCAACGTCACCCGGTTCAGGCCCAGCACCACTGGCCCCATCAACCCCAGCGTGGCCGCCACCGGCCCCACGACCAGCCCCACCCGGCCACCGCGGCGCGGAAGGTAGGGGCGGCAAGCGCAAAGGAAGGGCGGGGCGGGCAGCGCCCGCCGGCGGACCGACTGGGTCGCGTCCTGCCCGCCCGCGGGTTGTGGCGGCGGCATCGGCCGGCCCCTCGCCTCGCCCCGGCAAAAAGCTCGTCCGGACCCGGCCGCGCCGGGGCCCCGGCGGCCCCACCCGCGGGCCCGCCGCGCCGGCACCGCGCCTCTCAGTTCCCCAACACCCAGTTGAAAATCAGCGGCGCGACGATCGTAGCATCGCTCTCCACGATGAACTTCGGCGTCGAACCCGCCAGCTTGCCCCACGTGATCTTCTCGTTCGGCACCGCGCCGGAATAACTCCCGTAGCTCGTCGTCGAGTCGCTGATCTGCGCAAAATACCCCCAGAGCGGCACACCGGTGCGCTGGAGATCCTGGTGCAGCATCGGCACCACGCAGATCGGAAAATCGCCCGCAATGCCGCCGCCGATCTGGAAAAAGCCGATCGAGCCTTCGCCGTTCTTCAGCTTCTTCGCCGTCGCCGTATACCATTCGGCCAGCCACGTCATGTATTCGATGCCCGTGCGCACCGTGTGGACGTTCTTGATTTCCCCCGTCACGCAGCGGCCCGCATACATGTTGCCCAACGTCGCATCTTCCCAGCCCGGGACGATGATCGGCAGGTTCTTCTCGCACGCGGCGAGCATCCACGAATTCTTCGGATCGATCTGGTAGCTCTTCTTCAGTTTTCCGCTCCGGATAATCTTATACATGAACTCGTGCGGGAAATACCGCTCGCCCGCCTGGTCGGCCTTCGTCCACTCGTCGGCGACCACCGCCTCGATCCGGCGCATCGCTTCCATCTCGGGAATGCACGTGTCGGTCACGCGGTTCATGTGGCGCTTCACCAGCTCCACTTCGTCCTCCGCTGTCAGGTGGCGGTAGTGCGGCACGCGCTCGTAGTAATCGTGCGCGACGAGATTGAAGATATCCTCCTCCAGGTTCGCCCCCGTGCAGACGATCGCGTGGACCTTGTCCTGGCGGATCATCTCGGCGAGCGAAATGCCGAGCTCGGCCGTCGACATCGCCCCGGCCAGTGTGACTAGCATTTTGCCGCCGGCCTGCAGGTGGGTCTCGTAGCCTTTCGCCGCATCGACGAGCGCGGCGGCATTGAAATGCCGGTAGTGGTGCGCGATAAATTTCGAGATCGGGCCCTTCTTCGCTGCGAGCGCGGCGTTCACGGCTTCGGGTTTTACTCTGGCTTTCTTGGCTTTCATAGATGCGCAGCAAATTGCGCGGCGCGGTGACCGTGCGCCACAAAAAACCGTCGCCTCGTCCGTCGGCGTGCGTTCTCGTCGCCGTTTCCGCCGATGCTCGCCTCGTTTCTCGCCGCTTTCTTCTTCGCGCTCAACGCCACCTGCGCGAGCCACAGCGTGCGGGCCTCCGGCGCCCTCCGCGCCAACCTCGGCCGCCTCCTCGTCGCCTGCGCCGCCCTCGGCCTCTTCGCCCACACCCTCGGTCACGGCTTCACCAGCGCCAGCGTGCCGTGGTTCCTCCTGAGCGGCGTCATCGGCATGGGTCTCGGCGACCTCGGCGTCTACGGCGCGCTCCCGCTGCTCGGCTCCCGCCTCACCGTCCTCATGACGCAATGTCTCGCTGCTCCCATCGCCGCCGCCGGCGAATGGCTCTGGCTCGGCACCCGGCTCACGCCCGCGCAAATCCTCTGGGGCCTCCTCATTCTCGCCGGCGTCGCCGTCGCCCTGCTCCCCAGCCAGTCCAGCCCGCCGCGCGTGAAGATCAAACCCGTCGGCTTCCTCTTCGGCCTGCTCGCCGCCGCCGGCCAGGGCTTCGGCGCCCTCGTCAGCCGCAAGGGCGTCGATGTCGCCGTCGCCGCCGGCGAGTCCGCCCACAACGCCACCTTCGGCCTCAACGCCGCCTACCACCGCATCTTCGCCGGCCTCCTGTTCACCGCCGCCTGGTTTCTCTTCCTCCGCGCCCTCCGCCGCCTGCCCGCCGCGCCCGCCGCGATCACCGCTCCCGCCGCCCGCCGCCGCGCCCGCCTCTGGATGCTCGCCAACGGCTGCGCCGGCCCCGTCCTCGGCGTCGGCTGCTACCAATGGGCCCTCGCCACCACCCCCAGCGGCCTCGTCCTCCCCATCGCCGCGACCACCCCGCTCCTCGCCATTCCCATCGCCTTCTGGCTCGAGGGCGACCGCCCGACCCGCCGCGCCCTCGTCGGCGGCGTCATCGCCGTCGCCGGCTGCGTCGCCCTCACGCTGGCCAAATAAACCCCATCTGCGGCCCGGCCCGCCTTTTCCGGCCCGCCCACAAAGGCCGCCATTGACGCCACGCCCCGGCCTCGTGTTTGCTGCGCGGTTCCGATGCTTACCATCGCCGACGTCTCCAAGTCCTATGGCACCCGCGAACTTTTCGCGGATGTCTCCCTGTTCATTGCCCGCACCGACCGCCTCGGCCTCATCGGCCCCAACGGCGCCGGCAAATCGACGCTGTTTGGCCTCATCCTCGGCGAGGAAAAGCCCGACACCGGCACGATCGAGTGGGAGCGCGGTGCCGACTTCGGTTACCTCCCCCAGGAGAGCGCTCCCGCCGGCGACGAAACCATTCTCCACATCGCGACCAGCGGCAAGAAACTCGAACCCGACGAGGACGACTACGACATCGACTACACCCTCGAGCCCCGCGCGAAAAAAATCCTCTCCGGCCTCGGCTTCAAGGAAGGCGACGCGCTCAAGCTCGCGAAAACCTTCTCCGGCGGTTGGGTCATGCGCGCCCACCTCGCCCGCCTCCTCGTCGCCGAGCCCGCCCTCCTCCTGCTCGACGAGCCGACCAACCATCTCGATCTCGAGGCCCTCCTCTGGTTCCAAGACTACCTCATCCGCTACCCCGGCGGCCTCGTCGTCATCTCGCACGATCGCGCTTTCCTCAACGCCCTCTGCACCGGCATGCTCGAGCTTCGCTCCGGCGCGCTCAGCTATTACCACGGCAACTACGACAATTACCTGAAGGAAAAAGAAGCCCGCAAATCCCAGCAGGCCGCCGCCTTCAAGACCCAGCAGCGCGAGATCGCCCACCTCCAGGTCTTCGTCGACCGCTTCGGCGCCAAGGCCTCCATGGCCTCCCGCGCCAAATCGAAAGAGAAGCAGATCGAACGCCTCAAGGAGGTCGCCGTCGAGGAGCCCACCGAGGAACTGCGCAAGATGAACTTCAAGTTCCCGCAGCCCCCGCGCTCCGGCCTCAAGGTCATCACCCTGTCCCACATCCAGCAGGCCTACGGCCAGCACGTCGTCTACAAGGACCTCAACTTCACCTGCGAACGCGGCCAGCGCATCGTCCTCGTCGGCCCCAACGGCGCCGGCAAATCCACCCTCCTCAAAATCCTCGCCGACGTCATCCCGACCCAGGGCGGCACCCGCGAACTCGGCAGCAACGTCGTCGCCGGCTACTTCGCTCAAAACCGCCTCGACAACCTCGACGCCAGCATGTCCGTCTTCGAAAACGTGATGTCCCTGCGTACGCTCGAAAACCAGCTCACCGAACAGCAGGCCCGCGCCATCCTCGGCGCCTTCCTCTTCCGCAAAGACGACGTTTACAAACCCATCAGCGTCCTCTCCGGCGGCGAAAAATCCCGCCTCGCCCTCGCCCGCATCCTCGTCAAACCGCCGAATCTCCTCCTCATGGATGAGCCGACGACCCACTTGGACATCCAGTCGATCGACGCCCTCGTCGGCGCGCTGAAGAATTACGAGGGCACGCTCATCTTCATCAGTCACGACGTGCACTTCATCCGCGCCCTCGCGCAGACCGTGCTCCACGTCCACAGCGGCCGCCTCACCCCCTACGCCGGCGACTACGATTATTATTTGGAGAAATCCAAGTCGACCGACGCCCGCTTCGCGCTCACCGCCGGCTTCACCGACGCCCGTCCCAAGCAGGCCGCCGCCGCCGCGCCCGCCGCGAAAGCCGCCGCCGTGCCCGCCGCGAAAAAAGCCACCCCGAACGAAATCCGCAAATACCGCGAGGAAGTCGGCCAGTTGGAAAAAAGAGTTTCCGAGCTCGAGTCGAAGCAGGCCGATATCACCGCCGCGCTGGAGGACCCCGCGTCCTACGCCGACAAGGGAAAATTCCATCACCTCAACCGCGAGTTGAGCACCGTGGTCGACCAGATCGCCGGTGCCACCGCCGCGTGGGAAGCCGCCGTGACAAGGCTGGCCGAGATGGAAGCGTAGGTCGCCCCGCTCGGCCGCCTCCTCTCCTGCCCCGCAGGCCGTAGGCCGCCAGCTCGCTGGCGCTCCTTTCCGGCCGTGTGTCCTCCGAAACGCTCGCCCCGCCGAAAGCGCCGGCAAGCCGGCGGCCTGCAAGACCCGCCACCCCCATCATCGCCTCGACAAGCTTCGCCACCGCGGCCGGCGAGTCCGTGAGGGTGATCTCCTCCTTCACCACCGCCGCAGCCTCCGGGCGCGGCCGCGTCGTTCGCGTGGACCACACCCCACAGCGCGCCGGCCTCCACCCACTCGCCCATTTTCCACCAACCCGCTCTGCCAGCAGGCCGCGAGCTTGCTCGCGCTCCTGCAGCGCGTACACGCCGGCGACCTACAAACCCACCTACCCCACGATCTCGTCGACTAACCTCGCCGCCGCCTCACGCGTATCTCCGATCCCGATCGCCCCCGCCACCATCGCCGCGGCGTCCGCGCGCGCGGCCGCGTCGTTCGCGTGCACCACACCCAACGGCGCGCCGGCCTCCACGCGCTCGCCCACCTTCACCAGCCCGCTCACGCCCACGGCGTGATCCACCGCGTCACTCGCCTTCGCCCGCCCCGCGCCCAACCGCAGCGCCGCCAACGCCACGCCCATCGCATCGACGGTGCTGACGAACCCCGCCCGCGGCGCCGCCACCACCACGGTATATTTCGCCTGCGGCAACCGCGCCGGCTCGTCCACCACCCGCGCATCGCCGCCCTGGGCGGCGACCAGCGCCCGAAATTTCTCCAGCGCCGCTCCGCTCGCGACGCTGGCCTCCAACTGGCCCCGCGCGTCCTCCTTCGTCGCCGCCACCCCGGCCAGCAGCAGCATCTGCTCGCCGAGGGCGAACGTCACCTCCATGACGTCGGCGGGGCCGCCGCCGCGCAGACACGCGATCGACTCCGCCACCTCCAGCGCGTTGCCCACCGTGTGGCCGAGCGGCTCGTCCATCGCGGTCAACACGGCACGCGTCGGCTTGCCCAACGCGGTGGCCACCGCCACGAGCGCTTCGGCCAGCCGGCGCGCGTCGGCTTTCTCCTTCATGAACGCGCCGCGGCCGAACTTCACGTCGAGCACCAGCACATCGATGCCCTCGGCGAGTTTCTTTGACAGAATGCTCCCGCAGATCAGCGGAATGCTCTCCACCGTCGCCGTCACGTCGCGCAGCGCGTAAAGTTTCTTGTCCGCCGGCGCGAGATCGGCGGTCTGGCCAATCAGCGCGAGACCAATCTCGTCCAACTGCGCGCGATACGCCCCAAGCGAGAGGTTCACGCTGAAACCCGGGATCGACTCCAGTTTGTCAAGTGTGCCGCCCGTGTGCCCGAGCCCGCGGCCCGAAATCATCGGCACAACGACCCCGCATGCCGCAATCATCGGCGCCAGGTGCAGCGATATCTTGTCGCCCACGCCGCCGGTCGAGTGCTTGTCGGCTTTCGGCCGGCGGATTCCCGCCAGATCCGCCACCACCCCCGAATGCATCATCGCCTCGGTGTACCAGGCCGTTTCCGCCGGCGTCATGCCCCGCCACACGATCGCCATGAGCATCGCGCTGAGCTGGTAATCGGCCCATGACCCGTCGGTCGCCCCGCGCACAAACACCCCGATCTCCTCGCGTGTGAGGGCGTGGCCGTCGCGTTTCCGGGCGATGAGGTGCTGGGGGAACATGCGCCGACTCTCTCAGGCCGGCGCGTCGCGGGCAAATCCATCCGCGCGCTCCACCCTGGCGAACCGCACCTCGCAGACCTCAGACCATGCTGCGCGCCCGCCGCGCTGCGCCGTTTCGTGCCCGGTGGCGCGTTTCCCAGCGAGGATCCCTGCGTCGTCGCGCCCATAACTCACGGTGCTGCCCACGCGTCCGCGCCGCGGGCGCTCTCGAGGCCGAGGAATCCGTCGCAGCGCGCCCCCGGGTCGACCATGCGCTGCGCCATCGCACCGTAGCCGTGGTCGCCGGGCATGCTCGGCCGCATCCAGCGAGGCAAACGACTTCAGCCGGAACAGCGCCGGCTTCGCGCGCATCTGCGCCAGCCTCCGGGCGTAGTCACGGTGCACCTGCGCCGTGAGCTCCTCCACCGGGTCCCGTAGCGCGAATCCTCCGCCACGGCATCGTTCCCGCGCGCGCACGCCTCGGCCTCATAGGACGGGGGCCCGGCGGCGACGTCGCGCACGGCGGGGGGGGGCGCAGGGCCGGCACATCGAGCGCAAAAAACTGCGCGCAGTCCGTGCGCCTGCGCCCAAAAAAGACCATGGCCGGCAGATCTCGCGGCGGTTCCACCGCGGAGAAAAACCCCGGCCGCGAGGACGCGTCGGTCCGTCGTGGTGGTGCAGGGCGCGTGGGCAGCGGGAACAGTGGGACAAGGCGGGCGGTGGGGTTAGGAAAACTAAAAAGTCCGGCTCGGTGGAATCGGGCTGGTCGGTAGTCCTCCGGGTTTCATTGCGCCGCGTCGCACGATTCTCGCGCCGGCCCCTCGTCGCCGAGCTGACCCATGCCAGCGCGCGCGCTTGGCGACCGTCATTTTGACGGCCGCGGAAACGGCAAGAACGCGGGCGGCCGAAATCATGAGCGGCGCGCGATGGTCACGCGGCGGCAGCGCAGACCGATGCTGCACCACCGCCCGCCGCGGTAATTATTTTTTTTTGCCAAATACCGCACGCGCCATGTCAAAAGGCGCCCGCGTAATCCGGGTGACGGCCGACACGGTGTGTTCCGCCGCGACCGGCTGCGGCGGTTCCTCGCCCGCTTCGGCCTCCGCGACCGTTCGCTCGCGCGCCGCCACGCACTCTTCGCGCTCGGCCAAGGCTTTCTCGCGACGCTCCACGTCATGTTCCTTTTCGTGGGTGGTGATCCGCTCGTCGCGCAAATGGGCCTGCTCCGCTTCGAGCAGTTCCCGGGCACGGTGGAGTTTTTCCCAGGCGACTTGGAGCGCAGCGTCGGTCTCAAACGGCGCCTTGCTCGATGGCCGCATAAACGGCGTCGCCGTGCGCCTCGTCACCGATGATGCGGGGCGCCCGCTTTCGATTTCATCCTGCAGTGCGCGCAGCCGCGCTTCGTATTCCCGGAGGTTTTCTTCCCGCACGCACAGGGCGTCATTGTCCTCCTGCAGGCGGCGGCGCTCCCCGGCGAGGGACTCGGCCCATTTTTCCTGGGACGGGAGCGCGGAGGACGCGCGCGGGAGCTTGAGCGCGGGAGGACGGGGCGGGAAGGTGATCGTTGAGCTCATGGTTAACGGGGGCTAAATGCCTTACGCCGGACACTATAGACCAAAGTCACCCTCGGGCGCTACGGGCGGACAGGGTTTTTACCCCAGCTTTACCCGGGAGAAGCTGAATTTAGGAAGTTTTTTACGGGTGTCGGCTCGCCGGCCCGTTCATGCGCGGAAAATCACGTCCTCGCGATTGAACATCTTCACCGCGAGCCACAGTGCCACCGCCGCGTAGACGCAGGAAGAACCGAAGATGATCGCGATGTAGTTCCAGTGCCAGACGCCCGACAGCATTTCGCGGCAGACCAGCGAAAGATTGAGCAGCGGCACCAGGGCGAGACGGGCATTCAGGTCGATGCCGGGCAGCATTCCGATCACCGCGGGCATGATGATCACGATCATCAGCGGCGCGAGATAGCTCTGCGCCTCCTTGTAGCTCTTGGCGAAAAGCGAAATGGTAAACGCCACCGCCGCGAACAGCACCGCCACGGGCAGCACCATCGCGAGCACGCCCACCAGTCCGAGGGGATCGATCATCGGCATCAGGGTGTTCGCCCCGGCTTTCGCGGGACCGGCGGCCTGCGCCATCTTCGCGGCTCCGCCCCCCGCGAACATCGCGCCCGCGACGAACGCCGTCGTGCCCATCGAAATCAGCATGAACCCCATCGCCGACAGCGAGCCGGTGAGCACCATGAGAAATTTTCCGAAAACAATGTCCCCGCGCGCGACCGGACTGCACAACAGCGTCTCCATCGTGCCGCGCTCCTTTTCACCCGCCGTCAGATCCATCGCGGGATACATCGCCCCCGTGAAACACAAAATGATGATCAGATAGGGCACGATCCCGCCGACCAGGTTGCCGCCGACTTTCTCCGGCGGCGCCACGTTCTCGCGGCGAAAATCGAACGGCTTCACCAGCGTCGCGGGCAGCGCCTTTTCCGCCAGGCGCTCGGTCACGGTCCGCTCGCGCAGTTCGCGGAAAAACTGCTCCAGCCCATCCACCCCGAACTTCGACTTCAGCTCCCCTTCGTAGTGATAGATCATCACCGGGGGCGCAGCGCCGGCCCTGAGCCCCGCTTCAAAACCCGCGGGAATCCGCACCGCCGCCCGGATCTTCTTGTCCGCGATCCGCTGCTTCCAATCCTCCGTGGCGGCGACGACCTTGACCGCCTTCGACTCCTGCAGCCGCGCCACCACCCCGGGTGAGTCCGCTCCGTCGAGAATCACCACCATCGGCGTTTCCTCGCGGGCCTTCGTGATCACCTTCGAGGCGATCGTGCCGAAGCCGAACGTCATCAGCGGCATCACCAGCGTGGGAATGACGATGATCGAAATCAGCGTGCGCCGGTCGCGCAGCGAGTCCTTCAGTTCCTTCAGGTAAACCGTGCAAATAATTTTCCAGTTCATGGTGTGCCCTCCCCGCCGACGATCTTCACAAAAATTTCCTCCATGTCCTGTTCCCCGTGCGTCGCCCGCAGTCCGGCGAGGGTCCCTTCGGCCAGCAACTTTCCATCGTGGATGATCCCGATGGTGTCGCAGAGCTTCTCCACCTCGCTCATCACGTGCGTCGAATAGATCACCGTCTTACCGCGGTTCCGGCAGTCGCGCACGAATTTCACGATCGCCCGTGCCGTCATCACGTCGAGACCGAGCGTCGGCTCGTCGAAGATCATCACCGCCGGATCGTGGATGAGGGTGCGCGCGATGGAGGTCTTCTGTTTCATGCCGGTGGAAAATTTTTCGCAGCGCCGGTCGAGGAATTCGTGCATGTCGAGTTCGTCGGCAATCCGCTGGGTGCGCGTGCGAATATCCGCGTCGGACAGGCCGTTGAGCTGGCCGAAATAGGCGATCATCTCGCGTGCCGTCAGGCGGCCGTAGAGCGCGGTGCTCGCGGCGAGAAAGCCGACGTTGGCCCGGACCTTCTGGGCGTCGCGCACCACATCGAAGCCCGCGATCGTCGCGCTGCCGGACGTCGGTTGGAGCAGCGTGGCGAGCAGGCGAAGGGTCGTCGTTTTGCCCGCCCCGTTGGCGCCGAGCAGTCCGTAGATCTGCCCGGGCTCGACGCGGAACGAGATATCGTCCGCCGCGCGGATCACGCCGCGTTTTTTATCGCGGAAGGTTTTGGTGAGATGGAGGGCTTCGATCATGGAGAGGGGAGCGTTCAGCACTTGCGCGACGGAGTCAGGGCGAACACCACCGCCAGGCCGAGGCCCATCGGGATGCCCCGCGCCGGTCCGAGCGCCGCGCACAGGGCGGCGCCGACCCCGAGGCCGATGGCGAAACCGGCTACGTTGAAATGGGTGCAGGTGGATTTGTTCATGGGCAGAGAAATCACAGGCTCATCTGGTCGCGGAACTCCTGCGCCTGCCGGCGGCTGAGTTCGACTTTGGCCCCGCCCTTGAGGTGCACGAGCAACCCGCCGCTGAACCATGGCTCGATCTTGTCGATCCACGCGAGGTTGATGATCTGGCGGCGGTTCGCGCGGAAGAAAAACTTCGGGTCGAGCCGTTCCTCCATCGCGTTGAGCGAACGGAAAAGCTGCGGTTGCGCCTGGTCGAAATGGACCCGCGTGTAGTTGCCCTCGCTCTCGAGCAGGCGGATCGACTTCACCTCGACAAACCAGCAGCGGTCGCCCTCCCGCACGAACACTTTGTCCTCGCCCACCAACCGGTCGCGCGACGCCATTTTCGCGCCCGCCGAATCGGGCGCGGTGCCGGCGACCTTCTCGCGCAGCTTGCCGATCGCGGCGGCCAGGCGCACCGGGTCGACCGGCTTAAGCAGATAGTCGAGCGCATTGAGCTCAAAGGCCTTCACCGCAAACTCGTCGTAGGCGGTCGTGAAGATCACGTGCGGCACCGGCGCCTCCAGCGACTCGAGCAGTTCCATCCCGGTCTCGGCAGGCATCTGCACGTCGAGAAACAGGAGGTCCGGCTGCAACGCCACGAGTTGGTCGCGGGCCTGGCGCGCGTTGGCCGCTTCGCCCGCGATCTCGATCTCGGGAAACGCAGCGAGCAGCCGGCGGAGTTCGTTGCGCGCGAGACGCTCGTCGTCGATCAGCAGGGCTTTCATGGGCGGGCGAGTTGGAGCGGCAGGACGGCTTCGGCCACCACGAGCTCGGGCGACTCGGCCCGCAGCCGGAGGGTCGCGCCTTCGCCGAAGAGGAGCCGCAGGCGCTCGGCGGCGTTGCGCAGTCCGACGCCCGTCGACGCCGCGCGCGTTTGGGCGGCGGGCGTCGCGAGGGCGCCCGGATTGGTGACCTGCAACCGGAGGACGCCGTTTTCGCAGCGCGCGATGATCGCGATTTCTCCGCCGTCGGCCCGCGGGGAGATGCCGTATTTCACCGCGTTTTCCACGAGCGTTTGGAGCAGCATCGGCGGCACGGGCAGCGCCAGGGTCTCGGGCGCGATGTCGAACCGCAGCCGCAGCCGTTCCTCGTGCCGCACCTGCTCAAGCGCGAGATAATCGTTCACGATGCGCAACTCGTCCTCGAACGGCACGGTCTCGAGCTGGCCGCTTTGCAGCGAATAGCGCAGCAGGTTTGCGAGCTGCGTGACCGACTGCCGCGCCCGTGCCGGATCCTCGTCGATCAGGGCGCGGAGCGAGTTGAGCGAGTTGAAAATAAAATGCGGGTTCACCTGGGCCTTCAACGCGCGGAGCTCCGCCTCTTTCACCGCTGCGCCCACCCGCAGCCGCTCGATCTCAAGCCGGTTGTAGCGGTCGAACAGGTGATAGAGCAGGTAAACGCACCACCAGCCCCCGAACATCAGCGCGCCGTTGATCACACTGATGCAGACCGACACCCAGACGCCCAGATCCGACCGCGTCGACAGCTCCAACACGCCCTGCATAAAGCCAAAGCCGACGAGCGACCACAGCCCCGACTGCACGAGGCTGATCGCGAGGACGCGCGGCAACAGCGCACGCCAGCCCAGATTTTTCCAGCCCCAGCGCGCCGCCAAACTTCGGGCATAATGGGAAATCAACAGGCCCTCGAGAATCACCATGATGATCACGCATACATCCGTGATTTGTTCGGCGGAGGTCGACGATCGGCGGGACCAAAAAACCCGGGTAAAGGCGAGCTGCAGCACAAGGAACAGCCCCCAGCCCACCGTTTGGCAGATGACGTAGAGCCGCTGTTTCGCGCGATCGCGGCGCAACGCGGCGTCGACGAGAACATCGGGGCTGAGGGTGGCTTCCATGGGTGCAACACTACACCCGCCGCGGAAGCGGAGCGCAAACTTTGGACAAACGGCCGGTGCCGGAGGATGAGCGGCGCGCAGCTTGTCAGCGGCGCCCCGCTCCGCGTAGCGTCTGGCCCGTGAATCCCTCCATCGTTGTCGTCGGCAGCTTTAACCAGGACCTCACGTGGACCTGCGCGGAATTCCCGGCTCCGGGCGAGACCATCGTGGGTCGCTTCCAGACCGGCCCCGGCGGCAAAGGCTCCAACCAGGCCGTCGCCGCTGCCCGCGCCGGCGGCGCCACCGCGTTTGTCGGCGCCCTCGGGGACGACGGGTTTGGCCGCGAAGCGGAGACGTTTCTCCGCTCCGAGGGCATCGCACTGCACCTCGCGCGCAAAAAGCTCCCCACCGGCAACGCCGCCATTTTCGTCAACCGCCACGCGCAAAACCAGATCGTCATCGCCCTCGGCGCCAACGCCGCCCTCGCCCGGCGCGATGTGCCGGCCGCGCTCGTCCGCCACGCCCGCGTCGTCGTCTGCCAGCACGAGACCAACCTCGCGCTCAACGCCCATGTTTTCCGCACCGCGCGCCGCGCCGGCGTCACCACCGTGCTCAACCCCGCACCGATGCGCGCCGACTTCGACGACCAGATCCTCGATTTGACGGACGTACTCGTGCCCAACGAAACCGAGTTCGTCGCCCTCGTGAACCGCCGTGGTTTCACGGAGAAAAAACTTGCCGCCCTGGCCGACCACGACCTGCACGAGCTCTGCCGGTCCTTCGACGTCCCCACGATTATCCTCACCCTCGGCGCGCGCGGTTGCTTCGTCTCGCAGTCGCGCGGTCACCTGTCCATCCCCGCCCATCCCGGCCTCAAGGTCGTCGACACCACCGGCGCGGGCGACGCGTTTGTCGGCGGCTTCGCGGCGGGCCTCGTGCGCTTCGGCGGCAACATCGCCGCCGCCGCGCGTTACGGCAACGCCGCCGCCGGGCTTTCCGTCACGAAATTCGGCACGGCGCCCTCGATGCCGGCGCGCCGCGACATCGACCGACTCCTCAAACGCGCGGGCCGCCCCGCCTCCGCGTAGCGCCGCCTCGTTGGCCCGCTTCGCCCGCCGGGCCTACTTCGCCGGCCGATCCTTCGCCGGCTCAAACAGCATCGCCACCGCCCCTGCCGGATCGCGGAGCACAGCCCTGTTGGCTCCGCCCATCGTGCGGACCGCCCCGACCACCGCGCCTCCCTTCGCCGCACACTTTTTCAGACTCGCGCGCCAAGTCGCGACCGTCAGGTAAACCAGCCCGTGTGCCGGCCGGTCCTTGTTCTCACCCCGCGGGCACCGTCCAGTCCGTCCACCCAAGGCTCCCGACCCGGCTTTTTTCATGGGCGAATCCGCAATGCTTCGCACCCCGCGGCGCAAGGCCAACGCCCGCCCTGCCGCCCGCGTCCGGGTGGGCGTGCCGCACATCCCCGCGACCGCCCCCTCCCTCGGCAAAGCTCGTCGGCCGGGCCGACCGGCGTCCCGCCGCCCGCCGGCCTTACGGCAGCTCCGCGATGCTCAGGATCATCGCCGCCGCCAGTTCAAAATCTTTCACCGCCTGCGTCTTCTCCACATCCGTCCACTCGTCGAGCGAGTGACCGCGACCGCCCTTGTTGCCGGAGTTGCGCGCCACGGCGAACGCCGGGATGCCGAGACTGATCGGCATGTTCGCATCCGTGCTGCTCGTCTCCCACACGGGCACCTTGTCAAACACCCCCATCGTCGCCGCGATCTGGCGCAAGACCGGCGAATCCGGCGGCGTCGTGCCCGACGGACGGTCTCCGATGAGCTTGATGTCGGCCGTGATCTTCCCGTTCGCCGTCGAGCGCGTCGCATTCTCCGTCTCGACCGCAGCGGCCACGATAGCCTTGAACTTGGCGTCGATCTCCTTGAGCGCCACCGGGTCGACCGCGCGCATGTCGATCTCCATCGTCGTCTCAAACGGGATCGAGTTCACCGAGGTACCGCCCGAGACGATCCCGACATTGTAGGACACCTTCGGCTTTTTCGGCACGACCAACTGGCCGAGCCGCGCGATCGCATCGCCCATCGCAAAGGCCGGACTCACGTTGCCAAAGGCGCCCCAGCTGTGCCCGCCCGGCCCCTTGAACGTGACCCGGTAGCGCAAGCTCCCGAGACCGGAATTCGTGACGATGTCGAGGTTGGCGCCGTCCACCGTGATGAACCGTTTGATCTTATCCTTCCACGGACCCTGCGTGAACAGATAGCGCACGCCGCGCAGATCGCCGGGCCCCTCCTCGCCGACATTGCCGATGAACAAAATATCGCCCGCCGTCTCGACCTTGCCGTCGCGCATCGCGCGGATCAGGGCCAGCAGAAACGCGAGCCCGCGCGTGTCGTCGCCGATGCCCGGCGCGACGAGGCGCGTGCCGGAGCGTTTCACTTTCACGTCCGTGCCCGCCGGGAACACCGTGTCGAGGTGCGCCGCCACCGCGAGGAGCGGCACCGCGCCGCCGGACTTGCCGCGCCGCAGGCCCATCACGTTGCCCTCGGCGTCCATCTCCACATTCTCCAGGCCGGCGTCCTTGAGCATCGCCAAATAGGCCTGCGCACGCGGGCCCTCCCCGAAGGGCGGCGCCGGAATTTCGGTCAGCTGGATGAGCTCGTTCACGAACCGCTCAAAATCGCGGTCAAACGCCCCCACCGCGGCGCGAAAGCGGGGATCGCCGACCACGTTTCTCGCCAGAGCGTTTTCGGCGGGCGTCGCGCTCTGCGCCGCGGCACCGGTGCCGATGGCCAGCACCATGCAGGAAATGATCAAGCCAAAGGTCGGCCTCACCCGACCCAACCGGAACAGGGAAAAAAGCATGGCAGGAGTCAGGTGGTGCCAAAGAAAATCACAAGCCCGCGGAAAGCCGAAGACGTGACCTCCGGGCGATCGGGCCGGACGCCGCGGGTGTGGCGCCTCCGCCCCTTGCCCCCTTGGACGATCCTCCGCAACGCAGCGCCGTCTTTTCCCAAAATCCGCGGAGCCTTTGACCGGCAAAGCGGGCACACTCACCGCCCAACCGGCGTCCCGTCGCCCCGACGCCCTCCCCTCCACCTCCCCCCCCTTGCGCGCATGACTCCGTCCGCCCCGTGGCCCTCCTTTGCCGCCGTCCGATTTCCCGCGCGCGGGTTTGCCCGGCTCCTCGGTGCCCTCGGCGCCTTGGCGGTCACGATTGCCGGCGCCGAGCCCGCGGCGGCGACCGGGCCGGCGCCGACCGCAAGCCGTGCCATCCCCGACCTCGCTCTGACGCTGCTCTGGGTTAAGCCGGGCGAATTCACGATGGGCAGCCCGCCCGACGAACCCAACCGCAACAAAGCCGAGGGCCCGCCGCGCCGCGTCACCCTGACGACCGGTTTCTGGCTCGGGAAAACCGAGGTCACGCAAAGCCAGTATGAGGCAGTCGACGGCGCCAACCCGAGCCGGTTCACCGACGCCGGGAAAGATGCTCCGGTCGAGCGCGTCTCGTGGCTCGATGCGATGGCCTGGTGCAAAAAACTCACCGCGCGCGAACGCGGCGCCGGACGCCTGCCCAAGGGCTACGCCTACACGTTGCCGACCGAGGCGCAGTGGGAATATGCCTGCCGCGCCGGGACGATCGGCGACTATGCCGGCAACCCCGACGCGATGGCCTGGCACGACCGGAACAGCGGCGAAACGACGCACCTGGTCGGCCGGAAAGAGCCCAACGCCTGGGGCTTCCACGACATGTCCGGCAACGTGCTCGAGTGGTGCCTCGACTGGTATGGCGACTACCCGCGCGGCGCGGAGACGGACCCCGCCGGACCGGACTCGGGCTATTTCCGCATGGCCCGCGGCGGCAGCTGGCGCATGAAAATCGAGGTCGGCCGTTCCGCCGCCCGTGCCGGCGGTTCGCCGGCGCGCCGCGACTATACGCTGGGCTTCCGCCTCGCCCTCACCGCCGTCCACTAGCGGCCCGTCCGCTCCGCCCCGGCATCACGACCCGATCGGGTGCCAGGTCGTCTTGAACTCCAACGTCGCGCGCACGGCATAGACGCTCTGCGCCGCGTCATCGAACCAGTCGGTCGGCTCCTCGGCTTTGGTGAGGTGCAGGCGCTTGAGGCTGTCGGCCGCCCCGAGCGCGAGCACCTTCCGTTCGTCGGCATTCGCCACACCGCTGAGCGCGCGGAGGTGCGTATGCGTCGCAAACGTCGGCACCAGCTCCTGGCGAAACCCGGTGAGCAGATTGACGACGCCGCCCGGGAGATCGCTCGTCGCCAGCATCTCGCCCAGCAGAATCGCCGGATACGGCTGCGCCGTCGATGCGAGCGCGACCACGGTGTTGCCGCTCGTGATGGCCGGCGCGATGAGCGACACGAGCGCCAGCAGCGGCGCCTCTTCGGGCGCGAGCACGCCCACGATGCCCATCGGCTCGGTGACGGTGAAATTGAAATACGGCGCGGCCACCGGGTTCACGTTGCCCAGCACCTGCTCGTATTTGTCGGTCCAGCCCGCGTAGTAGACGAGCCGGTCCACCGTCGCCGCGACCTCGCGGGCCGCCGCGGCCTTCGCGGCGCCGCCGAGCGCGATCGCGTCGGCCATCTCGGCCGCGCGCGCCTCCAGCATCTCGCCGAGGCGGTAGAGAATCTGGCCGCGGTTGTAGGCCGTGCGCTTGGCCCAGCCGGGACCGGCCTTGGCGGCGGCCTCGACGGCATTGCGCAGGTCCTTGCGCGTGCATTGCGGGATGTTGCCGAAGAAATTTCCGGCGGCGTCCTTCAGCGGATACACCCGCGCGCTCTCGGAACGGATGAACGCGCCGCCGACGTAGGCTTTCGGAGTCTTGGTGATGGGAAGTCGGGACATGGTGAATGATGATCGAATTTATTGCCCAGAGGCTACGGAGGAGACACGGAGGTCACGGAGCGGAGTCCTTGGTTTGGCTCTGTGGACTCTGTGCTCCTCCGTGTTCTCTGTGTCGAAGATGGGTCAGACCAGCTTGCAGTAGTCGAGCAAGCCCTGCCGGCCGCCTTCGCGGCCGAAGCCGCTTTCCTTGTAACCGCCAAACGGCGACGTCGGATCGAATTTGTTGAACGTGTTCGCCCAGACCACGCCGGCCTTGAGTTCCGTCGACATCTTGAGGATGCGCGAACCCTTGTCGGTCCACACGCCGGCGCTGAGGCCGTAGGGCGTGTTGTTGGCCTTTTCGATCGCCTCCTCCACCGTACGGAACGTGAGGATCGCGAGCACCGGACCGAAGATCTCCTCGCGCGCGATGCGGTGGCTCTGGCTCACGCCCGTGAAGATCGTCGGCGGCAGATAGAACCCTTTCGCCGGCAGGCGGCACGGCGGCTGCCACAGCTCCGCGCCTTCCTTCACCCCGATGTCCAGATAGCTCCGGATGGTGTCGAGCTGGCCGCGCGACACGATCGCGCCGACGTCCGTGTTCTTGTCGAGGGGATTGCCCACCCGCAGCGCGCGCAGGCGGTTCTTGAGCTTCGCCACGACGCGCTCGGCGACCGATTCCTGCACGAGGAGCCGCGAGCCCGCGCAGCACACCTGGCCCTGGTTGAAAAAAATCCCGTTGACGATGCCCTCGACCGCCTGGTCGAGCGGCGCGTCGTCGAACACGATGTTCGCCGCCTTGCCGCCGAGTTCCATCGTCATCTTTTTATCGCTGCCCGCCACCGAGCGCAGGATGACCTTGCCGACCTCCGTCGAGCCGGTGAACGCGATCTTGGCCGCGGTCGGGTGCGCCATGATCAGGCCGCCCGTCGAGCCCGGACCGGTGATCACATTGACCACGCCCGGCGGCAGCCCGGCGTCCTGGAAAATCTCCGCGAGCTTGATCGCGTTGAGCGGGGTGTTGGTCGCGGGTTTGATGACGACGCAGTTGCCCATCGCGATCGCGGGGGCGATTTTCCAGGCCATCATCAGCAGCGGGAAATTCCACGGGATGACCTGGCCCACCACGCCGAGCGGCGCGACGCGGCGGCCGGGCGCGATGTACTCGAGTTTGTCCGCCCAACCCGCGTGATAGAAGAAATGGGCCGCGGCCATCGGCACGTCGAAGTCGCGCGTTTCCTTGATCGGCTTCCCGTTGTCCATCGTCTCAGCGATGGCGAATTCCCGTGCGCGGTCCTGCAGCAGGCGCGCGATGCGGTAGAGATATTTGGCGCGTTCGCGGCCGGGCAGCTTGCCCCAGACCGTCTTCTGCGCCTTGTCGGCCGCGCGATAAGCCGCGTCGACATCGGCCGCGCCGCCGAGCGCCATCTCGGCGATCTTTTGTTCGTTGGCGGGATTGACCGTGTCGAAATATTTGCCGGAGGCCGGGGCGACGAACTGGCCGTCGATGAACAACTCGTAGCGCGCCTTCAATTTCGGATCCGCCGTCTCGGGCGCGGGATCAAATTCCCAGAGGTCGCCGAAAATGAGGGCGGGCGCCGCACGGCCGGAGGCGCGCGCAGGCGGGCGCTTGGATTTTTTCTCGGTCGGAGTGGGCATGGCGAATATCAGTAGGACTCGGTGGCTTCGCTGAAATAATACGGGGCCTGGTAGGCGCCGGTCTTTTCCTTCTCGATCTGGCGGATCAGGTCGTTGAGCAGCGCGCTCGCACCGAAACGGTAACGCGTGTTGGTGAGCCACGCGTCGCCCAGCGTCTCCTTGATCGCGATCAGGAATTGCAGCGCCTGCTTCGCCGTGCGAATGCCGCCCGCCGGTTTCATCGCGATCGCAATGCCCGTGTCGAGGTAGTGGTCGCGGATGGCCTCGATCATCACCTGGTTGTTGCCGAGGGTGGCGTTGAGCGAGGTCTTGCCCGTGCTCGTCTTGATGAAATCGCCTTCGCGGATCACGCGCATCGCGAGAAAGGACGCTGCCCGGATGTTGTCGTAGGTTTCGAGCTCGCTGACTTCGAGAATGACCTTGAGCGTCGCGCCGCCGCACGCTTCCACCACCGCGCGAATCTCGTCCTGCATCTCGCCAAACTCGCCCGCGAGAAACGCCCCGCGGTTGATCACCATGTCGATTTCGTCCGCGCCGTCGGCCACCGCGGCTTTCACCTCCGCGAGCCGCGTCTTCAACGGCGCCTGTCCGCTGGGAAACGCCGTCGCCACCGACGCGATGCGCACCGCGGTGCCGCGGCCGAGCGCCTTGCGCGCATGCTTCACCATCGCGGGGTAAACGCACACCGCGGCGACCTGCGGCACGCCCAGCGCCGGATCGTGCGGCTGCAGCGCCTTCCGGCAGAGCGACGCGACTTTGCCCGGCGTGTCCTTGCCCTCGAGCGTGGTGAGGTCGACCATCGAAACGGCGGTCTTCAACCCCCAGAGTTTCGACGCCTTCTTGATCGAGCGCGTCGTGTATTTCGCGACACGTTCCTCGACCCCGACACAGTCCACCGGACCAACTTCATCGAACAAACGGCGCAGCGCCGCATGGGGAGATCGTGCCAACATCGAGCGACTATCGGCCCCGCCTCCGGCGAAAACAAACGAAAACTCGCCGTCCGCCGTCGGTGCCCGACCGCCCGTCCCACTTGCTGCGTCTTCCCGCCCTGCGCCCGCTCGTCCTCCCGGTTCTCCTCCTCACCGCCGCCACGTCCGCCTTCGCCGACATCGACGATGTCCCGAGCGGCTCGACGGTCCCGGCACCGGCCGGCCGGCCACTCTTCCAGGCTCGCGCCAACCGAGACAACCACCGCGATTCCCCCTTTTTCGGTTGTAGGCCCCGCGCCGAGATCATCGGCGAAGCCACCGGAGTCGTCGTCTCCGCGCCCCCGACCACGGGCTCCGCCCCCGCTTCAGTCGCTTCTCCTCCAAGCTCGACTGAACCCCGCCATCGGCTTTCCTCCTCTCCGCTCCGTCTTCATCCCGGCTCATGAAATCCCCTCGTTTTCGTCTCCTGCCCCTGCTGGTCCTCGCTCTCGCATCGCTCGCCGGTCTCGCAACCGCCGCTTCCCAGTCCGATGCCCGCGTGATCGCCGCTGTCACGGCCGCCGATCACGAACGCCTCGCCGCCACCCAGGCCGGTGACAAAGCCCGCCTCGACGCGATCTTCTCCGACGCGCTCCACTACGCGCATTCGAGCGGCAAGATCGACTCCAAGGCGACCTACCTCGAGTCGCTCGTGAAGCGCCCGACGGTCTACGAGAGCTTCGACTATCAGGAGCGCACCTTCACGCTTCTCGCTCCCGGCATCGCCCAGATGACCGGCCGCGTGCTCGTCAAAGCCACCCACCACGGCGCACGCGCCGACGACGACCTCAACTTTCTGGCCATTTGGCGCGAAGAACACGGCCGGTGGCGGTTTATCGCCTGGCAATCCTGCAAGAATCTCCCGCCCGCGAGTCCGGCGAAAAAGTAAACCCACTCCTCGCGCGGCCTCGCCCTGGGTGCGCGCCCAACCTTGTCCCCCGTCCCCATGAAAAAAAAATCGCTCCCGTTCCTCGCCTGCCTCGCCCTCGCTTTCGCGCCGGCTCTGCCCGCGCTCGCCGCTGAAAAATCCCCCGCGCCCGCCTTCGCCAACGAGGGGGAACGCCTCCGCGCCGCCCTGACTGCCGCCGACGATGCGCGCCTGGCTGCCATGAAGACCGGCGATGCCGCCCGGCTCGGCGCCATCCTGTCCGACGATCTCCACTACGCCCACTCCAACGGCAAAGTGGACACCAAGGCCTCGCTCATTGCGGCGCTCTCCGCCCGCACGTCCGTCTACGAGAGCTTCGATTACAAGGAGCGCAAATTCACGCTCATCGGCGCCGGCCTCGCGACGATGACCGGCCGCGTGCTCGTCAAGGTCGGCCCCGCCGGCAAGCCCAACGAACTCGACCTCAGCATCCTTGCCATTTGGCGCGAGGAGCAGGGCAAGTGGCGTTTCCTCGCCTGGCAATCCTGCAAGATGCCGGCCCCTGCGGCCAAGTAACCCGTCGCGTCACCCGATCGGCCGCTTCGCCCCGCGGCCCGGCGCCCGATGAAAAGCCCTCCGCTCCGCTGCCTCGCGCTCCTCGTGCTCACGGTGGGCCTGACGCCGACCGCCCCCCGTGCGCTCGCCGCGGCAAAAGCGCCCGCCCCCGCCGCGCCGCAAACCACCGACCAGATCCACGCCGCCGTCGGCGCCGCCGATGACGAGCGTTGCGCCGCCACGATCGCCGGGGCCGGCCCCCGCCTCGACGCGATCTTCTCCGACGACCTCTACTACGCGCACTCCAACGGCAAGATCGACCGCAAGGCCTCCTACCTGAAAGGCCTCGTCGCACGCACCAGTCTCTACCGCAGTTTCGACTACAAGAACCGCACCTTCCGTGTCGTCGCCCCGGGCCTCGCCCTCATGACCGGCCACGTCGTGATCGGGCTCGGCAGCGCCGCAAAACCGGGCACGAGTGACGTCAATTTCCTCGCCGTTTACCGCGAAGAAAACGGCCGCTGGCGCTTCCTCTCGTGGCAGGCGTGCAAGAATCTGCCGCCCGCTCCGCCCTCCGCGAGATAGCCGTTTCGGTCGCTTGCGGCGTCGCCGGCGGACGACGCGCCTGCACAGAGAATCATCCGTCGCGGATGGCTGTCCTCCCGCCCCCCCGTTTCTCCTCCTGCTTCGCCTTTCATCGGAAGCCGCTGCTCCCCCCCCGAAAAAACGGAGGAAATCATGGGCCGTCGGACGGCCTCGATGAAGGGCCTGGGCGCATGGGGCCCATCCGCCGGCGGCAAGCGCCTCCCGCACCATGGCCGCGTCCTCCGCGCTCCCGGCGGTACCGAGGGCACCGACGGCCCGTTCGCTGAGGCCAAGGAACTCGTCGGCGGCGACGGACTCATCCCCGCCGACCAGGATCGCCGCCGTTGGGAACGGCCCGGTTATCGCGCGCGGCTCGAAGCCCTCGCCCCGTCGGCGGCGGGCGCCCGCGCGACGCGCTGCCGCCTCGCAGGGGGGATCCCCGCGGCCCACGCACCGACGCCGGCCTTCGCCTCGACCGACTGGCCGCACATTCCGGACCTCTCCGACCGCCCCGTCGCGCGCGACGCCTCGCCCGTTCTCGCCCTCAACCGCTCGATCGCCGCGCTCACCTGCGCCCGGCCACCCCCGCCGCTCCCCGCCGAAGCCGCCCGCCTGCAACGACGGCTCGCCGCCCTCGCGCGCGCCGACGTCCGCTCTAGGGAATCTCCCCGCTTTACTGCCGCGCCCTGCGGACTACGGTGCGGCCCACCATGGCCACCCCCTCCGAAAAACTGTTCGCCGGCATGCTCGCCAACGAGCTGCAGGCGCTCAAGCAGGCGGGGCGTGTGCGGGAGTTTCGCGCCGGCGAAACCATTTTCAAGACCGGTGACCCCGGCGACGGTTTCTACGTCGTCGCCTCGGGCCGCGTCCAGATCTTTGCCGTCGTCGGCAACAACGAGCCGCGCATCCTCGCCGTGATCGGCCCCGATGAAATTTTCGGCGAGATGGCCGTGATCGACGATGCGCCGCGCTCCGCGACCGCGCTCGCCGAGACGCCCACGAAGACCTTCTTCCTCCGCCGCGGGTTGCTCCCGCCGCTCCTTGAACTCCACCCGCGGCTCGCGCTGGGTTTGTTTCGCGAGATGAGCAACCGGCTGCGCGCGCTCAACCAAAAATACGTCGACGAAATCATCCCGGCCGAGCGCCTCGCCATCGTCGGCCGCTTCGCCGGAACGATCGTCCACGATTTCAAGAATCCCCTCCAAGTCATCGGCCTCGCGGCCGAACTCGCCTGCAGCGAGCGCTCCACGCCCCCGCTGCGCCTCAAGGCCCAGAGCCGGATCGCCCATCAGGTCGAACGCATGACGAACATGCTGAACGAACTGATCGACTTCACCAAGCCCTCCGGTCAGCGCCCGGAGCTCACGCTCGCGAAATTCTCCAGCTACATGACGCCGCTCGCCGAAGAAATCCGCCTGGAGATCGCGGAGCGCGGCATAAAACTCGAGCTGACCGCTCCCCCGCCCGAGGTGGGGGTCCGCATCGAGCCCCAGCGCCTCTCCCGCCTTTTCTACAATCTCCTCAATAACGCCGTCGACGAAATGCCCGACGGCGGGAAAATTTTCCTGCGCTTCGCCGTCGACGGCCGCGACCTGCGCATCGAAGTCGAGGATACCGGCCGCGGCATTGCCCCCGAAATTGCCCGCTCGCTCTTCCAGCCTTTCGCCACCCACGGCAAGACCCGCGGCACCGGTCTCGGTCTCTCGATCTGCAAACGCATCGTCGAGGACCATGGCGGCAGCATCTCCGCCCGCAGCGCGCCCGGCCGAGGCGCGACCTTCATCTTCACCCTGCCGCTGGCGCAGTAGTGCGCCCCGCTCAGCGCGTCGCCGCCGGCAGCTTCCAGTGCTCGTTGTCGCGGCGCACCGTCTTGAACAGCTCCGTCGCGCGGGCGACGAGCGCCGGGTTCTTCGCCGCGACGTCGGTGCGCTCCGCGATGTCGTGGGTGAGATCGAAGAGTTGGATGGGCGCGGTGAGCGTCTTGAGCCGGAGCGCCTTCCAGCGGCCGTCGAGGAGCAACGCCTGGCTGATGCCCTGCTCGTAGAATTCCCAGTAGAGGAACGCGTGTTTCGGTTGCGCGCCCCGTCCGAGCAACGTCGGCACAAGGCTGATACTGTCGGCGGCATGCTCCGCCGGGCGGGCGGCCCCGCCGACTTCGGCCCACGTCGCCATCAGGTCCCCGAAGTAGCCGACGTGCGGCGCGACGGTCCCCGCCGCGATCTGTCCCGGCCAGCGCGCGAGGAAGGGTACGCGGATGCCGCCGTCGGTGAGGCTGCGCTTCAGCCCGGTCAGCGGACCGCTGACCTCGAAAAAGGCCGGATTGTAATCGGCGCCGCCCTCGCGATGCGGCCCATTGTCGCTCGAAAACATCACGAGAGTGCGCTCGTCCAGGCCGAGTTGTTTCAGGTGCGCGAGCAGCGCGCCCACGTCGCGGTCGAGGCGCGTGACCATCGCGGCATGGTTCTTCTCGGTCTCTTTCCACGGTTTGCCGGCATAAATACCCTGGTCGGGAACCTCGTTGCCCTCGTTGAGTTCGCGCGACCGCTCGTTGTTGGCGTGCGGGGTCACGAGAGAGACGAACAGAAAGAACGGCCGCGTCTTGTGCCGCGTGATGAAATCGAGCGACTCCTGCGCGCACAGGTCGTCGGCATACACCTTCGGATCCTTGGCGTAGCCGGCCCCGGGCACGTCGCCCACTTTCACGAGGTCGTTCGGCAGCGGAACCTGGGTGCCGTTGCGCCAGAGGTGGCTCGGGAAATGGTTGTGCGCGTGAGTCTGGTTGTAGAACCCGAAGAAATAGTCGAAGCCGTGCTTCTGCGGATCACCGGCCGTGTGCTGTTCGCCCAGACCCCATTTGCCCACCAGCCCGGTCGCGTAGCCGGCGTCGCGCAGCACCCGCGCCACCGTGACATCGTCGGCCCGCAGCGTCTGCGCGGCGTAACCCAGTTTGCCCGCGTTGCCGCGCACCGTCGTGTGGCCCATGTGCTGGCCGGTCATGAGCACGCTGCGCGACGGCGCGCACACCGTGTTGCCAGCGTAGAACTGCGTGAACCGCATGCCTTCCGCCGCCATCCGGTCGAGCTGCGGCGTGAGGATCTTCTTCTGTCCGTAGGAACCGAGTTCGCCGTAACCCAGGTCGTCGGCGAGAATGAAAACAATGTTGGGTTTGGCCGCGGGCTGCGCGGACACCGCGGACACGGCGAGGAGGGCGAGACCAAACAGAGGGGCGAGGAAAGCACGCATGAACGGGAGCCAAACGATCCCGCGCCCAAGTTCAATGCTGACGGCACCAGCTCCGCCGGTGCCGCGGGCCGGCCCGCCTGACTCCCCCTCCGTCCGCCCCATCCGCGGCCTTGTGGCCGGGCGGCCCGCCCGTTACGGTCCGACCACGATGACCTCAACGCCTTGGGTTTGGTCGCACGTCCTCGCCCGGCTCGGCCGTGATCTCCGTATTGTGTATCTCACCACCGGCGTCGTCGGCGCAGCCCTGCCGGCGGCGTCCGCCCCGGCCGCGGCCACCGCCGCGCTCGCCGTCGCCAACGGCGGCTTCGAGGCCGGCCTTGCCGGCTGGAAACCCCTCTTCACCCGCGAACCCCAGACCGGGCAGGCCGAATCCGACCGCGACCAATTCCACGCCGGCTCCGGCGCGGCGAAAATCACCCACACCGGCCAGGCCGACTGGAGCTTTGAAACCAACGCGCGGCTCCCCGTCGTGCCCGGCGACCTGATCGAGCTGAACGCCTGGGTGAAAATCGACGGCCCGGGCGGCATCACCCTCGCCGCGTCCACTTGGGGGGCCGATAGCAAGGTCGTCAGCTGGTCGTTCGGAGCGCGCCACGCGGGTGCGGCGCCCGCCTGGCAGGCGATGCAGACCCGCTTCGTGGTCCCGCCGGGCGTCACCGCCATCCAGCCCCGTTTCCTCGGCGGCGGAAAACTCGTCGCGCGGATCGACGATGTCTCGCTTGCGAAGAAAGAAAATGTGTTCGCCCGGCGACCGAAAAACTTTCCCGCGGAGCTGCGGCTCGGCAACGCCGCGCTCGAGCTCACGCTGCACACTGCCGACGGCACATTCGACGTCCTCGACCGCCGGGCCCAACGGCGATGGTCCCAACGCAGCCTGAACCACGACACCGTGCTCACGACCGCGACGCTGACCGGCGACCGGCTCGACCTCGCGCTCTTCCACGCCGCGTCCGGCCTCGACGTCTCCGCCCGACTGCAACTCGACGCGGACCGCCCCGAGTTCACCGTCACGCTCCAAGCCAAGGGCGCACTCCCCGCGGCGCTCGCCTATCCCCAACCCTTCGCCGGTGAAGCCGGCGACGCCCTGATCGTGCCGCTCAACGAGGGCATTTCCTATCCCGTCGACGACCCCACGATCCCAGCGATGCGGCTCATCGCCTACGGCGGCCACGGGATTTGCATGGCATTCTGGGGTCTTACCGACGGCGACAAGGGCCAGATGGGCATCCTCGAAACACCCGACGACGCCTCCATCCGCCTCGACCGCGTCGAACAAAAACTCGCCGTCACCCCCGTGTGGGAGCCGCAACGCGGCCAGTTTGGCTACGAGCGCCGGGTGCGCTACGCCTTCTTCGCCCACGGCGGTCACGTCGCCATGGCGAAACGCTACCGCGCCTACGCGCAACAGCTCGGCCTGCTCAAAACCCTCGAGGAAAAACGCCGCGCCAACCCCAACGTCGACCGCCTCCTCGGCGCCGTCAACGTGTGGTGCTGGGACCAGGACGCGCTCCCCCTGGCGCGCGAACTGCAGGCCGCGGGCATCCCACGGATGCTCTGGAGCAACCACCAAAGCCCCGCCGTCCTCGCCGCCCTGAACGACCTCGGCATTCTCACGAGCCGCTACGACCTCTATCAGGACGTGATGGACCCGGCCCATTTTCCCCGGCTGAGCAGCGTCCACGCCGATTGGCCGACCGCCGCTTGGCCCAAGGATCTCATCGTCGATGCCGCCGGTCAGCCCATCCGGGGCTGGGGCGTCACCGCCCAGGATGGCACGATGCTGGACTGCGGCGTGATCTGCGACCTCCGCGCCCCCGACTACGCCCGCGCCCGCATCCCGGCCGAACTCGCGACCCATCCCTATCTCGGCCGCTTCATCGACACCACCACCGCCGCGCCGTGGCACGAGTGCTACGACCCGGCCCACCCGATGACGCGCACGCAAAGCAAGGAGGCGAAGATGGCCCTCCTCCGCTATGTCTCCGAGGACCACCACCTCGTGACCGGCGGCGAAACCGGCCACGACGCGGCGGTACCCTACCTGCATTTTTTCGAGGGTATGATGAGCCTCGGCCCCTATCGCGTGCCCGACTCCGGTCGCCGGATGCAGGAAATCTGGACCGAGGTGCCCGAGCGCGTCGCCAAATTCCAGGTCGGCCACGCCTACCGTCTGCCGCTCTGGGAACTGGTGTTCCACGACTGCACGGTCTCCTACTGGTATTGGGGCGACTACAACAACAAGCTCCCGGCGCTCTGGGACAAACGCGATCTCTTCAACGTCCTCTACGGCGTGCCGCCGATGTTCATGTTCGACCGGAAATTCTGGGACGCCCACCGCGAGCGTTTCGTACAGAGCTACCAAAACACCGGTCCCATCGTGCGCGAGGTCGCCACCGCGGAAATGACCGACCACCGCTTCCTCACGCCGAACCGCGACGTGCAGGAGACGACCTACGCCAACGGCATCACGGTCACCGTGAACTTCGGCGCGACACCGCACCGGCTGGCGGACGGCGAAACCGTGGCCGCCCTGGGCTACGTCGTGCGCGGGCGGAAATGATCCGCGCCGATCTTGATCCCGTCGGGCCGGCGCTCACCGTCGGACCGACCCGCAACGCACACGATCTTCGCGTCGGCCTGCCGACGAGCGGCAGCCCGACGCGAAAAAATCGTCTCCCATAAAAATGGCGGCCGTTTTCGGCCGCCACGCTCCGACAAAATCTCGCACTCGAGATCAGCCGTTGATCGGCCAGCCGTTCCGATACGGACGCTTCAGGAAGGCATTCGCCTCCGGCGCATTGGTCACCAGGCCCGTCTTCCCGTCGTAGTCGAGCTTCTTGCCCGCGCGATACGCCGCGAGGCCGAGCGCCATCTGCTCGGTCATCAGCCCGTTGTAGTCAAAGTTGCACGACGTCTTGAGGTTCCCCTTGCACGCCCGGAAAAACTCGTCCTGGAAATTGCCGATCGGCGGAGTCACCTCCGCCGGTTTGCGCACTTTGTAATACGTGAGGTCGGAGGAGTCGGCCGCGGGGATCAGCATGCGCGTCGCGAAGTCCGCCACGAGCACGCCCTTCGCGCCTTTGAACATCACGCCGTGCCCGATCTTGTTCAGGTCGATCCACCCCTTCGGGGCCGTCGGCAACGCGCCGCCCTGATACCAGCTCACGCGGATGGCCGGACGCCAGTCGTTGGCCGGGTGGTTGAAATGCGCGGTGAGTTCCACGGGGGTGACGTCGGGGTTGAACGGATCCCCCTTCGCTTCGACCGACGTCGGCAGCCCGGCGTCGATGGCATTCCACGCGAGGTCCATCGTGTGGGCCCCCATGTCGCCGACCTGACCGGTGCCGAAGTCCCAAAACATATTCCATTGCAGACAATTCGCCCCGGCCGTCCCCGAAAAATAGCCGGGATTGTAGGGGTGATACAGCGAGGGCCCGATCCACTGGTCGTAATGCAACGTGCTCGGCGGCGTGCCCTCGGCCGGCAGGTAACCCGGACGCGGGAGCTTGCGGTTGCCCCACACAAACACGCCCTGCAATTCCCCGACGGCCCCGTCTTTGATCAGCTCGCGCACCCGCGCGAAATTCGGATTCGCATGCCGCTGCGTGCCGGCCTGCGTCGCGATCTTGTCTTTTTTCTGCAGGTAGAGCGCCCGCACCATCCGGGTCTCCTCCACGCTCATCGCGATCGGTTTCTCCATGTAAACGTGCAGCCCGCGGTTCATCGCCCAAATCGCGATGTGCGCATGGTGGTGGTCCGGCGTGCAACACACGATCGCGTCCAGCCCTTTGTGATCGAGACACTTTCTCCAATCTGTGTAGGTCTTCGCGCCGGGGAATTTTTTCAGCGCCTCGGGGAAGCGCAGTTCGTTCACGTCGCACAAGGCGACGACGTTTTCCTTGGAGAGACCCTCATAGTGGGCGAGTCCGCGGCCCCAGACGCCGATGAGGGCGACATTGAGTTTACTGCCGGGGGTGTTTTGTCCGAACAGCGTGCCGCTCCGGAGGATCGTGAGTCCTGTTCCGGTGACGGCCGCGGCCTTGAGGAAATGGCGACGGTTCATGGATGACATAATGGGGTGGGCCACCGGACGGCGCTCTCCGCCGCTTGGCGGAGTCTGCGCGTCCTTTGACCGGGGACCACGATGCGATCCCCCGGCTGCGCGTCGAGCCCAAGAAATGCGACCCACGCCCCGCCCGGTCCCGCCATCAGGTCCGGCCCTCCGCGCCGGCCGCCATCGTGGCGCCTCCGAAAGTCGCCCCGGCGCCTCGGCGCCACCGCCTCGGCCCCTGCGTTTCAGCGGTCGTCTTCAAACCCCTCCGCTCCGCCGGCGCACCGCCCGCCGCCGGGGCGCCCCACGCCTCGGGGCGTGGCATCCCCCGGGGCTCGCCGGATACGCCGCCCCGCCCCCTTGCGCCCCAATCCGCCCACAGGCTCCGCTCCTCGATGGCCATCGCGAGACCCACCCCATCGGGGCGGTCCGTCCGAAAGGCTTGCGGCCTGGCCGCCTTCGGCTTCGCCTCCCTCGCCATGCCCCCGTTGTCCGCGTCCCGCCGTCTTGCCGCCGTGCAAGCGCCGATCATCCCCGTCGTCGCCGATCTCATTCGCGCGCACCCCGGCACCATCTCCCTCGGCCAGGGCGTGGTGAACTACGGCCCGCCCCCCGCCGCCCTGGACCAGATCGCGCGCTTCCTCGCCGAACCGGCGAATCACAAATACCAGCCCGTCGCCGGCATCCCCGCCCTCGTCGACGCCCTCGAACAAAAACTCGCCGCCGAAAACGGGGTGCGCGTCGGCGCCGCCCACGGCAACCGCACCATGGTCACCGCCGGCGGCAACCAGGCCTTCCTCAACGCCGTCCTCGCGCTCGGCGATCCGGGCGACGAATTCATTCTGCCGACTCCGTATTATTTCAATCACGAGATGGCCGTCACGATGGCCAGCTGCCGTCCCGTGCTCGTGCCGACCGACGCCCAGCACCAACTCGACGTCGCCGCCCTCCGCGCCGCGATCACCCCGCGCACACGGGCGATTCTCACCGTCTCGCCCAACAATCCCACCGGCGCCGTTTACCCCGCCGCCACCCTCCGCGCGGTCAACGCCCTCTGCGCCGAGCACGGGATCTTCCACCTGCACGACGAGGCCTACGAATATTTCACCTACGGCGGCGTGGAGCACTTCTCCCCCGCCTCGATCCCCGGCGCCGCCGCCCACACCCTCTCGCTCCACTCGCTCTCCAAATCCTACGGCTTCGCCAGCTGGCGCATCGGCTGGATGGTCTACCCCGCCGCTCTCGAAGCCGCGATGCGCAAGATCCAGGACACCGTCGTCATCTGCCCGCCCGTCATCTCGCAATACGCCGCCCTCGGCGCGCTCTCCGCCGGCGCGCCCTACGTGCACGAAAAACTCCGCGCCCTCGCCGCCGTGCGCGCCACCGTGCAATCCGCCCTCGCCCCGCTCGTCGCCGACGGCCTCTGCGAAATCCCGCCCGCCGACGGCGCGTTCTATTTCTTCCTCCGCGTGCACTCCGACCTCGCGCCGCTCGCGCTCGTCGAGCGTCTCGTGCGCGAGCACCGCGTCGCCGTCATTCCCGGCAACGCCTTCGGCCTCACGCACGGCTGCCCGCTCCGCGTCGCTTACGGCGCCCTCGCCGCTGACACCGCCGCCGAGGGTATCGGCCGCCTCGTGCGCGGGCTCCGCGCGATTCAACGGGAGGGTTGAACGCCGCCGGCGGCTAGCGCACCCGCCCGATGCCGAACTGGTCGCCCGTGCGCACGGGTTTTCCACCCGTAAACTGGATCTCCACGATCTTCTCGCTCTCGGCGATGGCGCCGGTCTCGTCCTTCAGCGTCGCGACGATTTTGCGCGTCGCGACGTCGATCACTTGGCCAGTCGAGGGATAGGCGTATTTGCCGTCGAGGCTGAACGTGATCCAACCCGGATCGTCGCGGACCGCGATGCTCGCGACCTGCTTCGGGGGCATCACGGTCGCATCGAAAAGGTGCATCCGCTGGTTCGCCGCGTCGCACACCCAAACTTCCTTCTCGTCGGGGGTGAGACCGATGCCGTGACTCGGACAGCCATGACGCTTCGGCACGCCCGGTTTGAACCCGGCCACCTCCACGCGGTGCAGCATTTTGCCCGTCGTAATGTCGCCGACCTCAAACCCGAGCAGCCCGTTGACATTCACAAACGCGAGGGTCTGCCGGCCGTTGACCGTGAACGGCCGGATGCCCGAGCCAAAGGGGCCGACACTCCGCACGAGCGTGTGCGTGGCCGCGTCGGCCACATGCAGCAGGGGCGAGCCGATGCCGGCCAGGTAAACGTGCCGGCCGTCGAGTCCGTAGACCGTGTTGTGGGCCCGGGGGATCGGCTCGAGGCGCTTGAGGACGTCGCCGGTCAGGGCGTCGACGACGTGCCAGTGCTGCTTCTCCAGCGAGGGCAGATACATCACCCGGCCGTCGGGCGAGAGCGACATGCGGTCGCAGCCGCCTACGTAAGCTTTTTCCCATACAATCTGGTCGGTGAGCAGGTCGAAACACGTCACAAACTGCAGCGTGCTCACGTAGAGCCGGCCCGTCGCAGCGCTCGCCACCACTCCTTTGACGTTGAGCGGCTTGCCGTCGGCGGCGAGCCCGCGCGCCGGGATGCGTTTCACGAAGCGGTGCCCGTGGTCGATGTCGAACACGAGCACGCCATGCCCGCCGCGCTCGAGGTAGTTGCGGATGCCCGGCACCGCGACGTAGAGGAGGTGGCGCTCGGCCGTTTTCGGCGCGGGGTCGGCGGCCTGCGCCGGCGAAGAAAACCAGCCGGCGAGCACCACCAGCGCGGCCACGACACTCCCGGGGAGAGGAGACAGAGGTTTCATGCCCCAGCGTCGCGCCGCATCCCCCGGTCCCGCAAGCCGCTTCGTCAGCCACTTCGCCGGTCGTCGCGCCCCCCGGCCAGGGCGACCCACCACACCCACGCCATGAACACCGCTTGAAACGGCAGGCGCGCCCACAGCACCGTCGGCGAAAGATCAAAGCCCGGCATTTTCCCCTGCATCGCGACCTGCAGATTCGCGGGAAAAATCGCCACGAGCAGCGCGAGCAGTCCCCACCCCGCCCAGCGCCGCAGTCGCCCCCGCGCCGCCCCATCCGTCCATGGCCACGTCCACGCGGCCGGCCAGATCAGTCCGACGCCGCCCAAAATCTCCGCCGCGCCGCTGACGGCGTTCATGACCTCCGGCCAGGGTAACCACGGCGGCATCATCCCGAGATAAATTGGCGGTGAGCGAAAATGATTCGCACCCGCCCCGATGAAGAAAACCGCCAGCACCCACCGCAGCCCCGCCCGCAGCGCGTTCACGTGAGCTGGGTACGGGCCGCGCCGCCGCCGAAGAGTTCGCGCACCACGCTCCACGCCTTCCGCAGCCCGGCCTCGCGCACGCCGCCGCCCAGTTGGTAGGCCCGCACCAGCACGTCCTCATGACCGCGATACCGCGGCGGCAGCAGGAACAGCGTACCGGCAGCGTCCGTCCCCACCGTGGAGAAAAACAGGCCGCGCCCGACGGCGATGTCCGCGTTGACCGCCGGCACCTTGACCTTCTTTTCCCGCAGCCAGAGCCAGGGCCGGTAGAAAAATTCCAGCCCGCCCTCGGTGCGCTCGACCAGCCGGCCGTAGGTCCGCACCGGCACGCCGGGCAGATCGCCTCCGGCAAACATCGCGTTGTCGTTCTCCTTCGGCGTGAAGCGGCCGCTGCGCCGCGTGAAAAAATCCCAGCAGAACACCGAGCCGAACACCGTCAGCCGGAACGACCAGCCCGCCACGAGCCATGCGACCAAAATCACCACCAGCGAAAGCGCCGCACCGAGCCACGGATTGATCGTCGCACTCAGGGTGAGCAGCCCCAGCAAGCCCGCGCGCGCCGCCTTCAACGCCGCGTCGATCGCGCCCCACGGACTCAACAAAATCAGCACGTTGATCGCGTGCGACGCCATCCAGACAACCGCAAACATCGCGATCCCGAACGGCACGGTCAGCACGTTGAGCAACGAGGTCAGGTCCAGCGCCCCGAGATGGATCATCGCCAGCCCGTCGGGCGCAAACGCCACGCCGGCCTCCGCAGTCGTCCCGCCCAGCACCATTTTGGTGATCGCATCGATCGTGAACGGCACCACCGCCCCGGCCGCGACGAGTCCCGTCGCCTTGTTCTCGATCGTCTCCAACACATCGAGCGGCTTCTTCAGGCCCGGCGGCACCACGGCGCCCAACGCATCCTTGGCCGCGCACGCGCCCACGAGCAGCAGGGCCGGCCCGAAAAAACTCCACTGCGCATACCACGGCAGCTTCGCGCGCGCCGCGTCGTCCTTGGCCGCCATCCACTGGTAGGCCCCATACGCCCCCGTCCCGAGCAGCGGTGAAATCGCGATGCCCGTCACCGTCGTCACCGCCGTCGCGAGCGAGGCAACCGGCGAACGGTCTGCCCCCGGCGCCACCGGCGCGGCGGTGGCCGCGAACGCAAACGGCGCGAGCACGAGAGTGAGACTCAGGGCGAGCAACAAGCAGGAGGACAGGCGCTTCATCGCGTCACCCTACCGACCGGGGCCCGCTTGAAAAGCCAAAGGTTTGGCCCGGCCTGGCCCATGACCGGCGTCATTCATCCGTGGCTCGCCGGCCAGGCCGGGACGCCCCGTTTTTCGCGGTGCCGGCCACGTCGCCCGCCCGCGCCTCCCCGGAAATAATCGGACCGTTTGGTCACGATTAAAGGATTGTTCACCCGGGAGCCTTGGGGTTTCGTCTCCCCCCCCTCTTTCGCCTCCGTATGATTTTCTCCCGCCTTCCCGTCCGCGCCGCCGCGGCCCGCGCCCATTTCCCGCGGAACTTTTCGCCCTGAGTTCGCGTCCTCCTTCGCCCGCCCTCCGGCTCCATCCCATGTCCGTTTCCGCCCGCACCTATCCGATCTTCCGCACCGAGCGCACGCTCGTGCTCGCGATCGCGGCGTTCGCGCTGGTGCCCGTCCTCTACGTCCTCGGGCGCGCGCTCCTCGTCTCGCGCAACGTCGCCTACTGGGACGAGCTCGACACCGCCCTCCTCCTCCTGCTCCGGCTTGACCAGGCTACGACGGTGTCGCAGGTCCTCGCCCATCTGTTCGCGCTGGGCAACGAGCACCGCACGTTCACCAGCCGCCTCCTCTTCGCCACGAGCTATTGGACGACGGGCACCGTCAACTTCGTGGTCATCGGCGCCATCGGCAATCTGTTCATCTGCGCCCTCTGCGGCCTGCTCGTTTACACGGCCGGCTCCACCGCCCGCCGCGTGTTCCTGGGCGTGCTCCTCGCCTTTCTGCTTTTCCAGCTCGAGCACTACGAAAACTTCCAGTGGTCCGGCGCCTCGATCGACCACTTCCAAGTGGTCCTGCTGGCCGGCGCGAGCGTCATCGGTCTCGCCCGCGGCACGCGCGGCGGCTGGCTCGCCGCGATGCTCTTCGCCCTGCTGGCCACGTTCACCCTCGCGCATGGCCTTGTCGCGTGGGGCATCGGCGCCCTGGTGCTCGCAGGGGAGCGCCGGTGGCCCCGGCTCATCGGCTGGCTCGGCGCCGGCGCGTTCGCCGCGGCGATTTTCTTCGTCGGCTTCAACTTCAACCCCGGTCACAACATCGGCACGGCCACCGGGGCCGGCCTTGTCGCGATCCTCCACTACTGGCTGATTCTCCTCGGCGCGCCGCTCGCCTTCGGCCAAGCCGCCGTCGCCCCTTACCTCGGGGCCATCCTCCTTGCGCTGCTCGCCTGGACGCTCCACCGCGGCGCCTTCAGCCGCGAACGGATCGCGATCCCCCTGGCGCTCTGGGCCATCGGCGCCCTCGGCCTCATTTCCGTGGGCCGCGCCGCCCTCACCCACGGTCATGTCTACTCGCGCTACTACGTGCTCGGCGCCCTCGCTTGGGCCCTCGTGCTCTTCGTGCTGGGCTCCGCCCCCGGCGACGCCCTCCGCCCCTACCGCGTCCTGCTCCGCGCCCTGCCCGCGCTCATTCTCTTCAACGTGGTCGCCAACTTCGCCTTCCTCCACGACGCCCGCAGCTGGGTCATCTGCCGCGACAATGCCGCCGAATATTACCAACGCCACGGCCGCGACGGCTTGGGCCGCTTCACCCTCCACCCCGATCCCGCCTACGCCACCAACCTCATCCGCGAAGTCGAACGCGCCGGTCTCTACCAAATGCCGCTGGCCTGCCAGCCGCGCAAATTTCCCAAGGCCCAAGCCACCGCCGACCTCACCTACTTCGTCGACCGCATCAACGTCGACGAACAGATGATTTCGATCGAGGGCTGGGTCGCCCGCGCCGGCCGGCCCTCCGCCCCTGACCAAATCCACCTCGTCCTCCAGTCGGACCACTCGCGCCATATTTTCACCACGATCAACCAGCTGCGCAACGACGTCACCGCCGCCCACCCCCAGGAGACGTGGCTCCAGTCCGGCTTCCGCTTCCAACGCCGCCGCTGGCTCCTTCCGGCCGAAAATTTCCAGATCGGACTGCTCATTTACTCCCAGGGCCGCGCCGAGTTCGTCATGACCGCGCACCGCCTCGACATGACCGGCAAGGGCGTCGGCCTCCTCGCCGGCTCCGAATAGCGCCCCCCCGCTCCACGCCGCGCCCGCGCGCTTGCATCCCCCGCCCGCCCGCGGCGAGCATCCGGCCATGTTGACCAAGGCCGAGCTCCACCGCCTCCGCTCCCTCCGCGAAAAAAAATCCCGCGAGGAACTCGGCCTCTTCGTCGTCGAGGGCGAAAAGGTCGTCGCCGAACTCCTCGCCGCGCAGTTCCCCTTCACCGCCCTCTACGTCACGGGCCGGACCGCCTTCGCCGCGCCTTCGTCGATCCGCCTCGTCGAAATCACCCCCGACGAGATGGCCCGCGCCAGCCACTTCCCCACCCCGTCCAGCGTTCTCGCCGTCGGCCCGATCGCCCGGCCCCCGCTCGCCCCCGGCGCCCTCGACCGCGGCCTCACCCTCGCCCTCGACGGCGTGCAGGACCCCGGCAATGTCGGCACCCTTCTCCGCATCGCCGACTGGTTCGCCTTCGACCGCGTCCTCCTCTCGCCCGATTGCGCCGACCTGTTCCACCAAAAAGTCATCAACGCCAGCATGGGCTCGTTCGCCCGCGTGCGCGTCCACCCCGCCGACCTCCCGGCCGTCCTCGCCGCGACCACCGCGCCCATTCTCGGCTGTGACCTCGCCGGCGAAGATGTCCACGCGTTGCCGCCGCTCCCCGACGCCATCGTCGTGATCGGCAGCGAAGGCCGCGGCCTCTCGCCCGGCGTCGCCGCGTGCGTGTCGCGCCGCGTGACCGTCCCGCGCCTCGGCGGCGCCGAATCCCTCAACGCCGCCGTCGCCGCCGCCATCGTGTGCGACAATCTCCGCCGCGCACAGGCGCCCCGCCGCGGCGCGCGTTGAGCGGCCCGCGCGTCGCACCCCCGCACCGGCCCGGCCGACCGCCGCGGGCCTTACTTGCCCTTCGAACCGCCGCCGCTCTTCTTCCCGCCGCCGCTGCTGTGGAGCATCGTGCCGGCCAGCACACCGACGGCGAGCACACCGAAATAGATCAGCGCGGCCGGCGCATGGATCGGTTTCTTCTCCGTCATACCCGCCACCGGAAAACGAAAGTCGATTTCATGGGTGTTGTTCATGCCCACATAGAGCATGACGAAGAGGATCCCCAGCAAGAGGATGGTCTTGAAAATGGCGTTGAGCATGGTGGTCGCACCGTAGGATGCCGACGACGCGCTTGGCGAGCACGCAACGGCCCCGCGCGTCACAATCGCTCACCCCGCTCTGCGCTCACCGTCCCTCCAAACCTGCCGCCGCCGCAAGATCGTCCCACGCGTAAAAATGGAACGTGCGGTCCGCTGACATCGCGACAAACAGCCCGCCCGGAAATCCCGGCAACGTCACATTCGTGGCCTCGTTCCCGTCGCTCTCCCGCGTCGAGAGCCGCACGCTCTTGAGCAGCGGGTGGGCGTGCGGCTCACCCCCTGTGCCCGCCCGCGGAAAAATCCGAAACGTGTCCGCCTGTTGGTTGGAAACAACCACGTAGCCCGCACCGCCCGTCTGCGCATAGAGGGCAATCCCTTCGAGGTCGCCCGCAAACCCCGCCGTGCCGAACAACGCGAGTTCTTCGCTCGCGTCCGCCGCCGCCGGATCGGCGCGGTATTTGCGCACCCCATGCCGCTCATCGCTATAGTAGACATAGCCGAGCTCGGCATCGACCGCGATCGCCTCGATCTCCTTCTTTCCACTGTAACGGCCAAAGGCCCGCGCCTTCGTCATCTTCACGTGCCCGGTCCCATCATCGTCGAGCCGATACTGCCACAAGTAACCGTCGGCCGGCCCGCTCTTGCCGCCCACGATCGCGAAGACCACTCCGTCACCGGGCCTCCGATACAGCGCGATGCCCATCGGAGCCCGGGTCGCATCGCCGTCGAACACCACCAAGTCACCTTTGTCCAACGGCGCGAGGTCCGGCAGCCGAAATACCCGCAACCGCTGCATTTCCCGCTCCGTCACCACCGCGATGTCCGTCGGCTTTCCACCGAGCATCAGCCCCGGGACAATATCGACATTGTTCGGCCGCTTCAGCGTGGGCGTCTGCGCCACAATCTTGCCCGCGAGGTCAAACACGTAGAGCGCCCCCGCCGCATCTTTGTCCGTGCCGACCACCAGACTCTTCGCGGGATCCGCGCGATTGATCCAGATCGCCGGATCATCCGTATCGTGCGGCAAAGCCGTCGTGACGACGCGCGGCTTCACCGGTGGGTTGGTCGCATCCGGATCGGATGCGACCGGCTGCGCACAGCCGGCCAGCAGGGCACAGCCAAACAGGGCGCAGACCATTCGCATCGGCTGGCGCTCCTCAGAGCTTCCAGCGGAGGCCGAAGTTCGCGCTGGTCCCGTATTCTTCAAACTGCGTGAAACGTCCCGCGCTCTCCGAAAAATGCACCCGGAAGGCTTGGTTGGTGACATTCAGCACTTCGCCAAACAACTCCCAGTTGCGGCTCAGTTTGTAGCTCGCCGTCAAATCGAGTTGCGTGAAGTAGTCCACGTAACGGTCTTCCGTGGCATTCGCGCCGAGCGGCTCGTCTTCGCGCAGACGCGGCGAGCGGAAATTCACCGCCGCGCGAATGAAAAACCCGCTCTTCTCGTAGGTCAGCGCCACGTTGCCGATGCGGCGCGATTGCCCGATGAACGGCAGCTTCTCGCCCGGCCGCGTAGGAAAGTTGGCCGAGGAGGTGGCGACGGTGTAGTTCGAGAAAAAACCCAGGCCGTCGAACGGCGCCGGGAGAAAGGTGAACTGCTGTTGGTAGGCCAACTCCAGTCCGGTGATCTGACCCCGGTCGCCATTGGTAAACGTGCTCAGGTCATACCCCGTGGACGCGTCTGCGCCCGGCAGCGTCCGCTGGTAGGTGAAATTCTTGATGTCTTTGTGAAACACCGACGCTGACACCATGCCGAGCGACGCAAAATAATGCTCGATGGACGCGTCCCAGTTCATCGAGGTCAGCGGCTTGAGGCCGGGATTGCTCTCGGTCACCAGGCGCGTGTCGTCGTTGATCGAGCGCCGCAGCGCGTTCTCGGCAAAGGAGGGCCGGGCAAAGGTGTTGCTCCACGCCGCGCGCACGACCGTTTTCGGCGCCACGTTGTAGGTGAGGTAGGCCCCCGGCAGGAAATTGTCGAAGTTCCGGCCGCGCGTGCCCGGCGTCGCCGTGATCGCCGTCCCGGCCGTCTTGATCACATTGCCCTGCGTCTCGAATTGCGTGTGCTCATACCGCGCTCCCGCCGAGAGATTCAGCCGGCCCATCGCCACTCCGCCCATCGCGTAAAGCGCCGTGACATCCTCGTTCGAAACCCAGTCCGAGCCCAGGCTCGTGATGACATCGCGCGTCGCAACGTAGGCGCCCTTGTTGTCGATAAACGCGGTCGTAAACTTCGCCGCACTCAGGCGCGGTCCGGTCAGGTAGCCATAGTCCGACGCCGTCTGCGGCTCCACGAGCGAGAGGAACGTATAGGCGGGCAGCGCGGCGTAATTGATCTGCTCCACTTCCTGCTGCTTTTCCTTGGCCCGAAACTGGGCGCCGACTTTCACGAAGGCCGGCAACGCTCCCGCGAGCGTGAAGCGATTGCGGGCGTTGCCCCCGACATTGAGTTCCTTCTCGTAGCCGTTCGCCGGCGCACTGCGCAGCCGGTTGAATTCGGTGAACGACGCCGGATCGCTGATCGGCGTGCCCCCCGTCTGCGTCACCACCGGGTCGTAGATTCCGTTGGCAAACGAGTAGGTCCAATCCGTGCCGCGGGCGGCCTTCCGGAAGATCGTCACGTTTTCGGGCCGGTTCTCCGTGCCTTCGCTGTAAGCCGCACGTCCGTCGAACTGCCACGCGCCGCGGGTCAGTTCCCCACCGGCACTGACCGAATAAAGCTCCTGCTCTTTCGCCCGCACCCGGAGCTGCTTCGCCTCGCGGCGCACGCCCGTCACCGTCGCGCTCGTGGGCGTCAGCGCCGTCAGCGTGCCCTCGGAAAACGGAATCGTCGTGATCTGGCGGATCTCCGCATCCGTGAAACTCGAATACAGTCCGCGCACAAAAAACGCCGTCTCGCGGTCGGGCTTGAACTCGATCGCGCCATTCGCGCCGTAGCGCGTGCGGGTCAGATCGTAGGCGCGATAGTTCATCTCGCTGTTGAAAAACGCCGTCTGGCCGGCCGCGCCGGGCACCGGCCGCAGCGTCCAGGGTCCGCCCACTTCAAAATTGTCCGAACCCATCCGGCGGTTCTGCCACGTGGGGGAGAAAATCACGCCGATGCGACCGTCGCTGAACGTGTCCGAATACGTGCCGTTGAATTTACCGCTGAGCCGGTCGCGCAGGTCGTTGTATTGGCCTTGGGCCGAGAGCTCCAGCTGACGCCCCTTCAGATCGAACGCACTGCGGGTCTTCAAATCCACCCGCCCACCCAGCCCGTCCATCTCCTTGTCGGGCGTCGCCACCTTCGCCACCTCGATCGCACCCAGCGCGTCGGAGGGAATCACATCCAGCGGCAGCGTGCGGTTGCCCCGGTCGGGCGTGGCCACACTGACGCCGTTCAGCTGCACCGTGTTCAGGTCGGGCTTGATGCCGCGCACCACGATAAACCGGCCTTCGCCTTGGTCGCGGTAAAGCGCCACGCCCGGAATGCGCTGGATGGACTCCGCCGCATTCTGATCGGGAAAGCGCCCAATGTCGTCCGCCGCCACCAGATTGGTCAGCGTCTCGGCCGCGCGCTGCCGGTTGATCGCGCGGGCGGCGCCGACCGAAGAACCTTCGATCACAAATTTTTCCATCCGCACCGCGGATTCGCCGACCGCGACGTCCGCGGTCGCCACGCCACCCGCCGCGACCGTCACGACCTGCGTCGCGTCCGGATAGCCGATATAGCTCACGACCACGCTGCGCGCACCCGCCGGCACATTCACCAGCACGTAGTCTCCGCTTTGTGCCGCATACGTTTCGAGCGCCGTTCCCGCAACCGCCACCCGCGCGCCGCCAAGGGCTAGGCGCGATTTGGCGTCGGTCACCCGACCGGCAATTGAGCCCGGGGCGGACGACTGCGCGAGCAGCGCCGGCCCGAGTAACAGCATGAGGCAGGACAGGAAGTAACGAATGGCGTTCATCAAAGTCGACCGTGGCGGGGCGCGCAAATCGACGTCAAGGTCCCGTCGCTTTAGCCGCGTAAACGTCACTCGTCCGACACACCCCTGTCACATTTACCCCCAAAGGCGCCGCGTTCGCCCCTCGCCCTGGCGGCACCCGGCCTGCCCGGCGCCACTCCACCGATTTCTCCTTTGCGCTCCCCGCCGCCTCTGCCTGAGCCTCCGCGCCATGTTTGCCGACCCCGCCGCGCTCGACGCCGCCGATCCGCTCGCCCGCTTCCGCGCCGAGTTTTTCCTCCCGCCCGGAAAAATCTACCTGGACGGCAACTCCCTCGGCCTCCTCTCGCGCCGCGCCGAAGCGCACCTCACCCGCGTGATCGCCGAGTGGCGCACGCTCGGCATCGACGGCTGGACCGAAGCCTCGCCCCCGTGGCTCACTCTCGCCGAAACCATCGCCGAAAAACTGGCCCCGCTCCTGGGCGCCGCACCCGACGAACTCTGCCTCACCGGCCAAACCACGAACAATCTCCACCAACTCCTCGCCACGCTCTTCGATCCCAGGGGCACGGGTCGCCCGACCCGTGATTCGCACGACCACGGGCCTGGAGACCCGTGCCACTGTCCGCCCCGCACCGTCATCCTCGGCGACGCCCTCAATTTCGCCTCCGACGCCTACGCGCTCCAATCCCACCTGCGCCTCCGCGGCCTCGATCCTAACACCCATCTCCGCCTCATCCCATCGCGCGACGGCCGCGTGCTTCGCCTCGACGATATTCTGACCGCCTTCTCCGCGCCCGACGTCCAACTCGCCGTGCTCCCCGCCGTGATCTTCACCAGCGGCCAACTCCTCGACGTCGCCACCCTCACCCGCAAAGCCCGCCAGCGCGGCATTTTCATCGGCTGGGATCTCTCGCACAGCATCGGCGCCGTGCCGCACACGCTCGGCGGCGACGAGGGCCCGGACTTCGCCTTTTGGTGCAATTACAAATGGCTCAACGCCGGGCCCGGCGCCGTCGGTGGACTTTTTCTCCACCGTCGTCACCACGCGCGCGCGCCCGGCCTCGCGGGCTGGTGGGGCGTCCGCGCCGACCGCCGCTTCGCCATGGCGCCGCACCACGAACCCGCCGCCGGGGCCGCCGCCCTGCACATCGGCACACCGCATATCCTCTCGCTCGCCCCGCTCCTCGGCTCCCTTGAACTCATCGCCGAAGCCGGCGGCCTCTGCGCCCTCCGCGCCAAATCCCTCGCGCTCACCGATTTTCTCCTCGCCCTGGTCGACCGCGACCTCGCGCCGCTCGGCTTCACCGTCGCCACGCCGCGCGGCGAACCCGCCCGCGGCGGCCACCTTGCCCTCGCGCACCCCGATGCCTGGCGCTTCTGCCAAGCCCTCAAGGCGGCCAACGTCGTCCCCGATTTTCGCGCTCCCGACCTCCTCCGCCTCGCCCCGTCGCCGCTCTCCACGAGCTTCGCCGACTGCGCCGCGGCCATCGCCCGGCTGCAACACATCGCCCTCACCCGCTCCCACGAAAACTTTCCCTCCGCCCCCGCCCTCGTCCCCTGAAACGTTTGTCACGTATTACGTGACAAACACTCCCCGCCGTTTTTCTCCTCCCATGCCCCTCCTCGACATCACCCACCCGCTCTCCAACGCCACCGCGCCCTGGCCCGGTGACACCCAGTTCCACTTCGAGTTCGTCTGCCGCATCCGCACCGGCGCCTCGTGCAACGTCGGCCGCTTCACCAGCGGCATCCACAGCGGCACGCACATGGACGCCCCGCTCCACTACAACGATGCCGGCGTCTCCATCGACCAGCTCGACCTCGACATTCTCATCGGTCCCGCCCGCGTGTTTCTCGCGCCAAACACGATGACGCTCACCCGCGAACACTTTGCCGGTCTCGATGGTCGCGCCACCCCCCGCGTGCTCGTGCGCACCAATCACTGCGACGACAAAACCCAATTCCCCGCGCGCATCCCCACCCTCGCCCCCGACGTCCCCGCCTGGCTCGGCGCACAGGGCGTTCTTCTCATCGGCCTCGATCTCCCGTCCGTCGACCAGACCGACGACCCGACGATGCAGATCCACCACCGCCTCGATGCCGCCAACATCCTCATCCTCGAAAACCTCGACCTCCGCGCCGCCGCCCCCGGCGTCTACGAGCTGATCTGCCTCCCGCTGAAACTCGCCGGCGCCGAAGGCTCCCCCATCCGCGCCGTGCTGCGCACCTGAGCATTTTCGTGGTCGCACGATTTCTTCGCGCTGCCCAAAGCCCGCTCCCTCTTTCCTTCGCCCCCGCTCGCATTACCCTCCCCATGAAAGCGTTTCTCCTGTGCTTCGCCCTGCTTTCCTCCCTCCCCCTCTCGCA
>JBIKOK010000160.1:0-14943 GCA_044358025.1 Opitutaceae bacterium | reverse complement strand
CGACGAGGACGAGAAGCCGAAGAAGAAGAAAAAGACGAAGTCTAAACGCTGAGTCGTCTTTTCCGTCCGCCCATTTCACGGCAGCCCTACGGGGCTGCCGTTTTCTTTTTTCGCCCGCCGCGCGTTCCCACGTCGAAGTTGCCAAGCCCGCCACTTTCTCCCAGCTAGCTCCCAGCATGAAATTTGTCCCGCGTCTTCCGTCGGTCTGCCTCGCTGCCGTGCTCGCTCTGGCGGCGGGTTGCGCGAACGACGGCCCGGGGCGCGCCCGGGGCGGCGCTAATCCGCCGATCCCGGTCCCCGCTTCCACGGCCCAGCTCCGCGCCGGTGACAGTCTCACCATCGCACTCCAGGGCGTCCCCGATCCGAGCACCAACTCCGTGCAAATCGACGAGCAGGGGCTCATCAGCCTGCCCTACATCGGCACCCTTGCCGCCGCCGGCGTAAGCACCGCCGACCTCTCGCAGCGCATCCGCGAAACCTACGTCACCAAGAAAATTTACACCGTCGTCGACGTCTCCGTGAGCGTCACCGAGCGCTACATCTATATCGGCGGCGAAGTCCAGCGCCCCGGACGCATCATCTGGACGCCCGACCTCACCGTCGCCAAGGCGATTCAGGCCGCCGGCGGTTTCACCCTCTACGCCAAGGAGGCCGCCGTGCGCCTCTCCCGGGAAAACGGTTCCTACACCATCGACGTGAAACTCGCGCAAAAAAATCCCGCGCAGGACCCCCGCCTCATGCCGGGCGATTCGTTGCAGGTGTCCCGCTCGCCATTCTGAGCGCGGCCGGGCGCGCGGCGATTCCGGCCCGTGGTCTTGCGCCCATTTGCCCTCGACGGCTCCCAACCCACTCCCCCCCCGGTCGATCGCCGGTGTCCCGTTGGCCGGCAGTCGCTCACCCGGCATCCCACGCCGTCCTGGCCACCGGATCGCGCCCCTCGTCGAACTCGATGTGATCGATGATCGTCTCGATCGGCTTGCTGGTCAGACCGGCGGGGAGTATCCGCTACGGCAGGACTGCAGAGCGCTCGTCTCGCCATCCGAGTTTCAGCCGGAGGCCGTTCCCCATGTGGCCGGCCTCGTCGCTCCGCGGCGTGCCGTGCGCGTGGGCCCACGCAAGCACCGCCTCGTCCGTTCCGCCGGCCAGCACGCGCTCGCGCACCCCGGCCCAGCGCACCCCGAGGAAACGGCCGCAGCGTCCATCGGACACGGGAGTCCGATCGGCGCCGAGATGGGCCTGATCGTCGGCCGGCAGTTCGCCCGCCGCGTGCAGCCGGACCTCGTGGCGCCTCCGTCCAAAATCGCCGAGCCGGCCAACCTTCGCCGAACAACTCCGCGACCCGGGGACGCGGGGCATCATCACGCAGAATTCCGCCGCCGCCTCTCGCGAGACGCGCGGAAACGCCCGGTGCCAGCACCAGGCGTGCGTCGCTGTTCGGCGCTTCCCCCACCGCGAGTGACCACGCTCCGTCTTCCGCGCCCCACCGCGCCGCTCCTCCCTACAGATTCAGATTCTTCACCTCGATCAGCCCGTCGAGCATCAGGATAACCGACTGCACCATCGGACACGGCGGGCAGGAAAACCGCACGCGATCGCGCACGTGCGCAATGTCCTCCACCGGGAGCTTTTTCATCTCTTCGTTGATCTGCTGGAGCAGCGCCTCGTCCCGCATGTCCTGCGGACCGGACGCCAACTGGCGCAGTGCCTCGCGCACACGGGGAGTGAGGGAACGGAAATTCATGGACAACGCAGCCGCGGACCATGCCCACCCGATCGCGAAAGGCCAGCCCGACCTTGCCCTCGCCCCACCACCGCGCTCCGCCACCTGCCTTCCGCCCCCCCCACCTCTCCCCCCGCCCACTTCCCGTCCGGTCCGCCGGTGCCGGGCGTTCCGCAAGCCCCCACCGCCTCCGGCTGCGACTCTCGCATCGTTGGGTGTGGCGTGGAAAAACATCGGCACCCGGTCGCCGCCTCACGCCCGCCACTCGCAGGCTTGCCCGCCCGGCCGTCGCTCACCTTAGCTCGGCCCGCCCCACCGCCCCCAGTTCCCCTCCCGCCATGCTCGCTCCGATCCACCGAACCCTCCTCTGCCCCCTCGGGCTGGCGCTGGTGGCCGCGTGGCCGCTCCGGGCGCAGGAGCCGCCCGTGGAGGACACGGTCCGGATGGAGGCCTTCAACGTCACGGCTTACCACGGAAAAATCCCCCTCATCGACGGCTTCACCGGCAAAGATTTCGAGGGCGAAAACAGCGTCGTTTTCAAATTCGCCCAGTCGTTCAACAAGCTGCTGCTCGGTTACCACCGGAAATTGGTCCTCGATGAGGTCAACCACCTGCGTTTTCGCATCAAACTCGGGCAGGACTTCGCCCGGGAAATGGGGCTGCTCAACACCTCCTTTGGCTTCAGCCCGTTTGCCCTCGATACCTCGACCTGGTTGAGGCGCGAGCGCGCGATCATCTCCCGCCTCGTCCAACAGCCGTTTTTCAAGATCAAGGCGCTGGTCGCCTGGGACCTCGATCGGCTGGCGCAGCTCGCGCCGCACAAGCCCGACTCCAAATACGCCGCCGACATCCGCTACGACCCGGCGGCTGGGCGGTGGGAGCGGCGCATCACCGCCCGCTGGGACGTCGCCTTCTTCACCCACCAGACGCCGCGGGGCAGTTCGTTCGCGACCGACAAGATGCAGGGGCTGAACCTCGACACCCAGCGCGGCTTTCACTTCATCGAGCGCGGACTGCCCGTGCAGGTGCCGGCGCACGCATTTCAGGAGGTGCAGCTCACGTATCCGATCTTCTATTCCGACCAGCATGCCGGGGAACGGGAACTCCGGTATCTGCAGGAAACCTTTGTCGCGAATCTGTATTACATCTATGACCCGTTCAGCTGGGCGGCGCGGCGCGACACGCGTTTCCGCGGTGGGTTTGCCCAGGACTGCCTCGAGCATATCCAGGCGCAGCGAATCTACGTCGACGACCGCGATTGGTTCGACGGAGTGCTCGCGCGCTTCCTGTCGGATGTCGTCACGATCAAGCTGCAGGGCGCGGAGGAAATTTATGCGCTGCACATGTTGGGCAAACGGCTGGGGGAAACCCCGCGCGTCCTCGGGGTTGGCCTGGACCTGCTGAATTGGAACAAAGGTGAAAAGCGCGAGGCGGTCGACAAGCCGGAAGCGGAGGCGTCCGTTAACCCGGCCAGTCCCGGCGGAGTTCGCTACGTGCTGATCGATGCCTACCAGCGGCTGGGTGAGCCGCTCGTCGAAAAAATCGCCGGCCGCCTCGGCGCGCAAAAACAGTCGCGCCAGAAGATCAACGGCCGCGCCATGCTCGCACAGGTAATCGCCGAACTCTCGGGCCTGCCCTACGAGGCGTTTGCCCAACGCGCCAAGCTCACCCAGGAGGCCAACCTCGCCCGCCACAAACTGACCCGCCCGATCCCGCCGCCCGCACCCGCGACCGGTTCCGGCCAGAAGTGACCACGCGCTCAGCCGGGCCCGGGTGGCCCCGCAGACCGTCCGACCTCCCGCCCAGGGTCCCGGTACGCCACGCGGCCGATTCGTCTTCACCGCTCGCCGCTGCGCCCGACTTTCCGGTCCCATCCCGGCGGCGGCGTCCATCGGATTTTTTCTCGCCCTCGGTGGAACCGACGCCTTGAGTCGGCCACGATCGGCCATCTCCCTCCCGGGCGTCCGCCTCTTTCCGAAGCAGCGGGCGTCCCTTGGCCACCTCATCGCGTGCACGCACCTCCCCTTTCTGAATCCCCCCCTCCGAGCATGACCACCCTGAACCGGCGCCGTTTCATCCTCAATTCCCTCGGCGCCACCTTGGCCCTCCCCTCGCTCCCATCGCTCCTAGCTGCCGCCGTCGGCGGCAATTCCGCCGTGCAGACCGCCAAGGGCGCGGGGGCCGGGGCGCGGCGTTTCGTCGCGGTGGGAAATCTGCTTGGCTATCAGGTGAAGCACTTGTTTCCCGCCACCACCGGCACCGCCTACGAGCAGACCACGCTGCTCAAGCCGCTCGCGGAGGTGCGCAAGCTCCTGACCGTTTACCGCGGGCTCGACCACGGCATCAAGGGCGGCCACTTCGCCGTCCATTCCTTTCTCTCGGGCGTCCTTAATTCCGAGGCGCAAAATCGGCCGCGGGGCAATGTCACCCTCGACCAGTTCATGGCCGACGAGATCGGTTATCAAACCCGCTTCCCGTCGCTGACGGTCGGCTCGGAGGGCGGCATCCACGGCGGTTGCCAGCTCGCCTGGACCAAGTCCGGCGTGCGCGTGCCGCCCATCACCGGCCCGGCCGAATTGTTTGACCGGCTGTTTGTCGGCGACTCCCCGGAACGCCAGAGCCGGCGCCAGCAGGAGAACCGGCTGCAGGCCTCCATCCTCGATTCCGGACTCGCAGACGCGAACCGTCTCTCCAAGCAGGTCAACCGCGAGGACAAGGCCAAGCTGGACGAATATTTCACCTCAATCCGCGACGTCGAGAAGCGCCTCGAGCTCCGCCAGCGCTGGGGCAGTCTGCCCAAGCCGAAGCCCCCCTTCGATCGGCCGGAGAACAAGAACAAGGTCCAGGATCTGCCGATGCTCTACGAGCTGATCGCGCTGGCCCTGCAGACGGATTCGACACGCATCGCGACGCTGGAAATCGGCGGCGATTTCCTGCCGCAGGACCTCGGCATCGACAAGGCCTACCATGGCCTCTCGCATCACGGGAACGACGAGACGGCGATCAAGCACCTCCTCACGCTCGAGACCTATCAGATCGAACACTTCGGGAAATTCATCGCCCGCCTCTCCAAGATGGACGACGGCGACCGGACCTTGCTCGATTCGACCGCGGTGCTGTTCGGCAGCGGTATCGGCGACGCGAATACCCATAAGAACTCCGACCTCCCGATCCTCCTTGCCGGCGGCGGCTACCGCCATGGCGAGTTCAAGCAGGTCCCGTCCTCGGGTCCGAACAAGGTGCCGCTCTGCAATCTCTACGTCGACCTCGCCCAGCGCATGGGCGTCGAGACCGACTCCTTCGGCACGAGCACCGGCCGGTCCGTCTAAAGTGATTTCAGGGGCGTTCATCCAGCGCGTGATCAAACGGCAGGGAGCGGCCGGCCTCCGCCCCGGACGTCCCATCCGCGTGGCCGCCGGCAACCCGCGACGCCGGCCGCTACGTTTGGGCCCCCTCGCCCTTGGGCTCTTGCTCACCGCGATATTCGCTCGGGCCGCGGAACCGCCCGGGCAGAAAGTGCTTTCCCCGTTCCTCGACCAATACTGCCTGAAGTGCCACGACACCGGGACCCAGAAAGGCGACCGCGAATTCGAGAGCTTCAAGATTCCCCTCACCAACGTGGCCGCCCTCATCACGGCCAAGGACATCGTCGATCAGCTCACCCTCCGGGAAATGCCCCCGGCCACAGCGAAGGTCCAGCCCTCCGACGACGAGCGGCTCGCCGTCATCCGGGTCCTGCGCGAAAGCATCGCCGCCGCCCGCGGCAAGATCGCGAGCACCGCCGCCCGCACCGTGATGCGCCGCCTCTCCAACCGGGAATACGAAAATACCCTCGCCACCCTCTTTGGCCGCCGGGTCGACACGCTCGGTCTCACGGCGGATTTCCCGAAAGAGAAGGCGAGCGAACACATCGACACCATCGGGCAGTCCCTCGTCACCTCCGGCTTTCTGCTGGATCAGTATTTCCAATCCGCCAACCGCCTCATCGAGACCCGCCTCGGCCGGCCGGAGCTGCCGCCGCAGTCCTGGCACTTCACCGGCCATTTCGTCCAATACGAGGAGCTGCAGGGCCCGCACAAGGCCGCCTTCAACTTCAAATATCTCTGCCTCTACGAACAGCCGAACACCGACACGCGGCAGGGCGGCTACGGCCACATCGAGGACTTTCTCAAAGGCGTGCCGGTGTCCGGCCTCTATGACATCGCGGTCCATGCGCAGGCGATGAATCGGAACACGCACTACGACCCGGCCATCTTCGGCATCGATTTCTCCGAACCCTTTTTGCTCGGGGTCGTGCCCGGCGACACCACGAAAAACCATATCCACTATCCGCAGGCGATCGAGCCGCTCCTCGCCCAAACGACGGTGCCGGACGACAAGCCCGCCTGGCTCCATTTCCGCGTCTGGCTCGAAGCCGGGCAGACGCCGCGCTTCATCTTCCCCAACGGCCCCTACGAGTCGCGGGCCGCCGTCCTCCAGGTCAACAAGCGCTACGCGGATGATTTCAAGGGCAAGTATGCCGGAGCGGGCGTTGGTCGCACCCACCTGATCACGGGGGAGGGAAAACTCCCGCACATCCGCATCGGCGAAATCAAGGTTGAGGGGCCCGTCACGGAAAGCGGCGGCAGCCGGGAAGAGCTCGCGGTGTTCGGCGAGCGGGGCTTCCAGCCGAAGCAGGCGCTCGACCAGCTCTATGCCTTCGGCGCCCGCGCCTATCGCCGGCCCCTGACCTCGGCCGACCGGTCCGGCATCCGGAAAACCTACGACCGGCGCATCGGCGAACAGGCGACGCCCCGTCAGGCCGCGCTCGATACGCTGAAGATGATACTGTGCTCGCCGTCGTTTCTCTATCTCAGCGAAATCACCGCCGAAAAAGACCCCAAACTCGGCCCCTACGACCTCGCCGCACGTCTCTCCTACGCGCTCTGGAGCGCCCCGCCCGACCCGGAGTTGCTCGCCGCGGCTGCCGCCAAAAAACTCACCGCGCCCAAGGAACTCCGGCAGCAGGCCTCTCGGCTCCTCGCCGATGACCGCGTCGGCGGACTGGTAAACGGCTTCCTCGACAGTTGGCTGAACCTCCGCGACCTCGGCAGCCAGCCGCCGGCCCGTGAATCGACGCGCGTGTATTACGCCGAAAACCTGCCCGAGGCGATGAAGACGGAGGTGCGCCTCTTCTTCCTCCATTTGCTCCGGGCCAACGGATCGGTCCAGCAGTTTCTCGACGCCGACTACACCTTTGCCGACAAGCGACTGGCCAAACTCTACCACCTGCCCGAGCAAAAAACGCTCCGGATCGCCGACGGGTTCCAGCGCGTCAGCCTCGCGGGCAGCCGCCAGCGGGGCGGCCTGCTCGGCATGGCGGGTGTGCTCACCGTGAGCGCGAACGGAGTAGAAACATCGCCCGTAACGCGGGGCGTCTGGGTCTCGGAAAACATTCTCGGCATCAAGCCACCCCCTCCGCCCGATGTGGTTCCGGCCATCGAGCCGGACGTGAGCGGAGCCACAACCATCCGCGAACGCCTCGCGAAACACCGGGCCGACCCCACCTGCAACGAATGCCATCGCAAGATCGACCCGCTCGGTTTCGGTCTCGAAACCTTCGATCCCATCGGCCGTTGGCGCGAGACGTATCCCAAACCCAAGTCCAAAGCGCCCGCCCCGAAGGTCGATTCCACCGGCGAGTTCGGTTCCGGGCAGACCTACGCCGATTTCCACGACTTCAAAACCATCCTCGCCGCGACCCGCACGGACCTTTTCACCCGCCACCTCATCAAACAGGTGCTCAGCTACGCCACGGGCCGCCATATGGAACCGAGCGACGAATTCGTGATCGAGGACATTCTGCAGGCCGTGAAACAGGACGGTTACGGTCTGCGCACCCTCATCGTCGAGTCCCTCGCCAGCGACCTCTTCCGGTCGCGGTGATCCCGGCCCCGTCAGCCGGCGTCCAGCCGCCGGGCGGAAGACGTTGCGCGCCGCATCCGCCACGCCGTCGCCCGGACCCTCCCCGGCCCCGTGGTTACTTCAGCACTTTCGCCATGTCCTTCGCGAAATAGGTGAGGATCATGTCCGCGCCCGCGCGTTTGATCGCGAGGAGCGACTCGTGGCGCGTGCGCGGCAGATCGAGCCAGCCCAGCTTCGCCGCGGCCTGCAGTTGGGCGTATTCTCCGGAAACCTGATACGCCGCGATCGGCCTTTGCGTCGCATTGCGCACCTCGCGGATGATGTCGAGATACGGCCCCGCCGGCTTCACCATGATGATGTCCGCGCCCTCGGCCACATCCAGCGCCGCCTCGACGAGCGCCTCCCGGCGGTTCGCCGGATTCATCTGGTAGGTCGCCTTGCTCAGCAGATTCGTGCCCGCCGCCTTCGCGCTGCCCACGGCATCGCGGAACGGACCGTAGTAGGCCGAATTGAATTTCACCGAGTAGGCCATGATGCCGACGCCCGTGTAGCCCGCCGCGTCCAGCGCCCGCCGAATCGCCCCCACCCGCCCGTCCATCATGTCGCTCGGCGCCACCAGATCGACGCCCGCGTGCGCCTGCAGCACCGCCATCTTCGCGAGGATGCCCACCGTGCGGTCGTTTTCGACATCGTTCCGCATCGCATTCAACACGCCGTCGTGCCCGTGGCTCGTGTAGGGATCGAGTGCGACATCCGTGATCACGGTCATCCCCGGAACCGCCTTCTTCACCGCCCGCACCGCGCGCAACACCAGCGTCTCTTCGTCGAGCGCGTGCGTGCCCTCGTCGTCCTTCAGGCTCGGATCAAGCTTCGGGAACAAGGCCACCGCCGGCACGCCGAGCTTCGCGAGCGCCCGGCACTCTTTCACGAGGTCCGCAATATTCAGCCGAAACACCCCCGGCATCGACGCGATCTCCTCGGGAGCCGGTTTGCCGTCCACCACAAACAGCGGCGCGATCAAATCCGCCGGCCGCAGCACGGTCTCCTCCGTCATCGTGCGCAGGCTGACGGTGCGGCGCAACCGCCGCGGACGTTGGGGCAAATCAAGCTGGGATGAATCGGACATACGCGTGACCGCCACTACGGCACGCCCTGCCACCGATCGCGACATGATTTTCCCGCCCTCCGTTGCGGAGATTCTCTCATTTATTGCGTTCTCGGTGGCGTTTCACACCTGCTACCGCGCGACCAATCGGATTGAGCTCGGGCCAAATCCTGCCGACGTTCCGGCATGCCCCCACGTCGTGATGATCTCGGTGCGGTTTTCGCGCCGATCCTGTCGCTCGCCGCCCCTTCGTCCGCGCAATCCCAGCCTCCCTGCCTTCCGACTCCCACCGTAACGACCGGCTGGAGCGTTTCCCCGTCGACGGTCGATGCGCTCCAAAAACGCTCGCTCGCCCACCCGGCGCGCCTCGTGAATCTTTTCGTTCCCGCCGTGGCCGGAAGCAGACCCGAAGCCCTCGTGGCGGGCGCCGTGATACAGGGCTCCGGCACCGTGCCCCTGCTCGTGCGCGCCATCGGGCCCGGGCTGCGTCCCTTCGGCGTCACCAACGCCCTACGCGATTCCGCGCTGGAAGTTTTCCGCTCCAGCGCGAGCGCGGCCAAGACCTCCGCCTTCACCGGCGATGCCACCGTTGCCTCGGCCTACGTCCGAGCCTTCCCGCTGATGCCGGCCGCCGGCGCGGCGGCGGGCGATGCTGCGCTCCTCGGCCAAGCCGAGGTCGGTCCGCTCACCGGCCAATGCAGTTTTCCCCGCGACGGCGTGCGCGACGACACGCGGCTCGAGCTCGTGTAGCCCTCTACCTCAAGGCCCCGTGGGACAGCCCGTTCCCGGTTTCCTCGACCTCCCCGCAACCCTTTCACCCCACACCCACCGCCACCCGCACCGTGCCGACCAGGGTCAAAACATCGGCCCGCGGGTATGCCGCAGAGGACGGCGTGACCGTCGGGACGCTCGGCTATCTCGGCCAAGGGCTGCAGAGTGTGATTCTGCTCCCCGACGCCGGGCAGACCACTGACGCCGCGACCGCCCGCCTCACGCCCGACCACGTTGCGCGCTGGGCCAACCGCACCGAGACCGGCCGACGGAGCGTCACGCTTTACCTGCCGAGATTCAAGCGGGAGGGCGGCTCGATGGATTTGGCCACCGTCCTGCAACAACTCGGCCTCAGCGGCGCCTTTGATCAGCCTCCCGGCACCGCCAATTTCGACGGCATCGCGCCGCGTCGCCCCGACGACGATCTCTCGATCTCCCAAGTCTTCCACAAGACCTTCGTCGCCGTTGACGGAGCCGGCACCGAGGCCGCCGCCGCAACCGCCGCGGTCGTCGTGGGCCCCCCCGGATCATGATCCCCCCCGTCCCGCCCACCGGCGTCCGCGTCGACCGCCCGTTCCTCTTCGCCCGCGAACACCGCGCCACCGCCCCAGGCCTCTTGCTCGGCCGCGTCCCCGACCTGCCATAGCTTCCGCCCGGAAATCGAGCTTGAACCGCCTCGCCGGGTGTATGTCGTCTCGGAGTCAGCCATGTCCCGGTTCGCCACCCGTTTTTGCACCACCACCCGCCGCGTCCTCCCGCCGCGAACGTCGTGGCGCGGTTGTTGAGACCGACAACCGCCGGCGCCCGTCCCGCGCCGTCAGCAAAAACAGCATTCTGCTTCCGCGGAATTTCCGTCAGCGTTCCCACCACTTTCCCTTTTTCCTTCATGGCCATCCAGCTTTTCGACTCGCTCTCGCGGGAAACCCGCGAACTCCGCGCCTCCCACGCCGACGGTGTTTTCCGTTTCTATAACTGCGGCCCGACCGTCTACGCCCCCGCGCACATCGGCAATTTCCGCACCTTCGTCATCAACGACGTCCTCCGCCGCCTCCTCGAACTCGAGTTCGGCGCCGCCAAGGTCAAACACGTCCGCAACCTCACCGACGTCGACGACAAGACCATCCGCCGCGCCCGCGAAGAAGGCCGCCCCCTCGCCGACGTCACGAAACAGTGGACCGACAAATTCCACGCGGACTGCGCCGCGCTCAACTGCCTCCCGCCCCACGTCGAGCCCACCGCCACCGGGCACATCCGCGAGCAGGTCGACATGATCGATGTGCTCATGAACAAAGGAAACGCCTACCGCGCCGCCGACGGCTCGGTGTATTTCAAAGTTTCCTCCTTCGACCACTACGGCGCTCTCTCGCGCGTGAAAGAACGCGAACTCCAGGTCGGCTCCGCCCTCAGCGGCAAATCTCAGGCCGCCGATGCCGACGAAAAGGAAGACGTCAGTGACTTCGCCCTCTGGAAAGCGCACAAGCCCGACGACGGCGACAACGCCTGGGACAGTCCCTGGGGGCGCGGCCGCCCCGGCTGGCACATCGAGTGCAGCGCGATGAGCAAAAAGCATCTCGGCGAGACGATCGATCTCCACACCGGCGGCGTCGATCTGCTCTTTCCCCACCACGAAAACGAGATCGCCCAGAGCGAATGCTGCAACGGCCAGCAGTTCGCCAAACACTGGTACCACAGCGAGCACCTCCTCGTGGACGGCAAGAAAATGTCCAAGAGCCTCGGAAACCTCTACACGCTCGATGAGCTCGTCGCGATGGGCCACTCGCCAATGGCCCTCCGCTACGCCCTCCTGATGGGACATCCGCGGAAGCAGCTGAACTTCACGCTGGATTCATTGCACGCGGCGGAGAGTGCGCTCAAGACACTCCGATCCGTTCGCGCGTCTCTTCCCACCGAAGGAGGCAGCTCCAGCGTCTATGCACCCGTGGTTGCGGCCCTTCATGATGACCTGAATACGCCGGGTGCCTTGGGCGCGCTTTTCACGACGGTCAACACCACCAAGCCAGCAGAGATCAACGCGGCCCTGTTTGACCGCGCGATGTTCGCCCTCGGCCTCGATCTCACCGCCCCCGCCGCGCCGAAAGCCGAAGTCCCCGCCGCCATCGCCGACCTCGCCGCCAGGCGCTGGGCCGCGAAACAGGGCAAGGACTTCGCCGCCGCCGACGGCCTCCGCAAGGAACTCACCGCCGCCGGCTGGTCCATGCTCGACAGCAAAACCGACTACAAACTGGAGCCACTGAAAAAATAATCCGAGCCGCCCAACCATTTCACCAAGCGCACAGAGCCCTCACAGAGCGCACAGAGTCCGGAGCATGTTCTCCGTGCCCACTGTGACTCCTCCGTGACCTCTGTGACAAAATCAAATCCACCACTTAACTCCTTTCCGCTATGTCCCACGTCATGTCTCCTCTCGAAGAACTCCGCCACTCGGCCTCGCATATCCTCGCGACCGCCGTCCTCCGCATCTTCCCCGATGCCAAGCTCGACATCGGTCCGCCCACGGACACCGGGTTCTACTATGACATCGATCTCGATCACAAACTCAGCGCCGACGACCTCGTGAAACTCGAGGCCGAGATGAAGAAGGTCGCCGATGAGAACCAGCGCTTCGACCGCAAGGAGGTTTCCCGCGAGGAGGCCATCGAGATCATCAAGTCGCGCGGCCAGGAGCGCTACAAACTCGGCCGTCTCGCCGACATTCCCGCGGGCGAAAAGATTTCGTTCTACCAAAACGGCGAGTTCATGGATCTGTGCGCCGGCACGCACGTGCGCTATTCCTCGAAACTGAAAGCCTTCAAGCTCCTCTCCATCGCCGGCGCCTATCATCGCGGTGACGAGAAGAACAAGCAGCTCCAGCGCATCTACGGCACCGCGTTTCCGACCAAGGAAGAACTCGCGCAGCACCTCGAGCGCACCGAGCAGGCCAAGGCCCGCGACCACCGCAAACTCGGCAAGGAACTGAAGCTTTTCCACATCGACGAAGACGTCGGCCAGGGACTCATCCTCTGGACGCCCAACGGCTCCATCATCCGTCAGGAGTTGCAGGACTTCATCGGCGGCGAGCTCCGCAAGCAGGGCTACTCCCAGGTCTTCACGCCGCACATCGGCAAGCTCGAGCTCTACAAAACCTCCGGCCATTTCCCCTACTACAAGGACTCGCAGTTCTCGCCGGTCTTCGAAAACGAATCGCTCGCGAAAGCCCTCTCCGAAGGCTGCTCCTGCGCCGAAGCCTACGCGCGCCTCGACGCCGTCTCCGGCCACCTCGCCGCGCAGGTCAACGCCCGCACCGGCAAGGAAACCATCGGCCCCGACCGCGTGATGCCCGACGACAAGCTCCTCAACGGTTTCATGCTGAAACCGATGAACTGCCCGCATCACATCAAGATCTTCGCCTCGCAGCCCCACAGCTACCGCGACCTGCCCGTGCGCCTCGCCGAGTTCGGCACCGTTTACCGCTGGGAACAGTCCGGCGAGCTCAACGGCCTGACCCGCGTCCGCGGCTTTACGCAGGACGATGCCCATTTGTTCTGCACGCCCGACCAGGTCGCGCAGGAAGTCCTCGGCTGCCTTTCCCTCGTGAAGACCGTCCTCACCACCCTCGGCATGTCGGACTACCGCGTGCGCGTCGGCCTCCGCGATCCGGATGGCAAGAAATTCGCCGGCGACCCCGAAAAGTGGGATCTCGCCGAGGCCGCCTGCCGCGAAGCCGCCAAGACCCTCGGCGTGCCCTTCAGCGAAGAGCCCGGCGAGGCCGCGTTCTACGGCCCGAAGATCGACTTCGTCATCAAAGACGTCATCGGCCGCGAGTGGCAGCTCGGCACCGTGCAGGTCGACTATGTTCTCCCCGTGCGCTTCGGCCTCACCTACATCGGCGCCGACAACGAGAAACACACGCCCGTGATGATCCACCGCGCGCCCTTCGGTTCGATGGAGCGTTTCTGCGGCGTCCTCATCGAACATTTCGGCGGCGATTTCCCCGCGTGGCTCGCCCCGGAGCAGGTTCGGCTCGTGCCCATCAGCGACAAGCTCAACGACTACGCCCGCGCATTTCTCACCCGCCTCAAAGCCGAGGGGGTCCGCGCCACCATCGATGAGCACACCGACAAACTCGGCGGAAAAATTCGCCGCGCTGAACTCGACAAGGTCCCCTACACCCTCGTCATGGGCTACAAGGAAGCCGAGACCCAGAGCGTGTCCGTCCGCAGCCGCGCCCGCGGCGACGAGGGCGTGATCTCCCTCGACGCCTTTGTGGCAAAACTCAAGGCCGAGGTCGCGACCCGCGCGCTCCCTGACAAAAAGAAGGTCTGAGTTTCTGCGCCTTCCCCGCGTAATCGGGGCGAAGGCGTGTGGCCGCCGCCGAATTTTCGGCGGCGGTTTTGCAGTGTGCTCAGGCTTCCCCGCCCTGGCCGCACTCCGTCCGGCCAGCGGGGATGCCCGGCCGAGGGGCGCGCCCCTTCCGGACGGCGTGGGCGGCGAACGTCCGCCCTCGCCCCCCTGAGCATTGGCCGCCACCGGACCGCCGCGCCCTTCCCGCCGGATCCATCTCCCGTGGCGCGCGCCGAGGCCCTGCACCCCGCCCGCCCCGCCGCCGAAGCCCGCCTGATTCGCCCGCCTCCACAACCCCAGCGTCGCCCGAGTTTCTGAGGATTCAAGATAGGCCGCCTGCTCGCAGGCGCTCCGGGCCTCCGCCGGGCGCGCCTCCCCGCCGCCTGCTTGCGGCCGCCCCAGGCCGAATCGCTCCTCCCCGTCGCGCCCATCCGGCCGGTCACCCCACTAACCAGGCGCAAAAAAACCGGTGTCGCCCGCGCGGCACCGGTTGCCCCGAACCTGGCTTTCGCGCCCGCGGCCTCAGATGGCCGCGTCGCCGCGCTCGTCGGTGCGGATGCGCACCACGCCCTCGAGCGGAAGAACGAAGACCTTGCCGTCGCCGATTTTGCCGGTCTTGGCAGAGGCCACGATCGCGTCGATCGCTTTGGCCACCGCGTCGTCCGTCACGGCCACTTCAATTTTCACCTTCGGGAGAAAATCAACCGTGTATTCGCTGCCGCGGTAGATCTCGGTATGGCCCTTCTGGCGACCAAAGCCCTTGACCTCGGTGACGGTCATGCCTTCGACGCCGACTTCGGCGAGGGCAGTTTTTACTTCTTCGAGTTTGAACGGCTTGATGATGGCGATGATGAGTTTCATGGATGGAATGGGTTGACGATGGATCGGTGCGTTCAGGACTTGGATTCGTAGATGTAACCTTCCTCGCCGTGATCACTGAGGTCGAGACCTTCCTGCTCGGCTTCCACCGTCGGACGCAGCCCGATGATGGCCTTGATGACGAGGCCGAGAACCAAGGTCGCCACGATGGACAGCACGAGCGTCAGGCCGATCGCCTTGACCTGCTCGAGCCACAGCGTCTTGCCGACGACGTCCTTGAGAT
>JBIKOK010000369.1:0-4410 GCA_044358025.1 Opitutaceae bacterium | reverse complement strand
CTTGAAGAAGATGGTCGAAGCCGGAAAGAGTAAATTCCAGCGCAAATTGGAGTCAGACCGCCACATAGCAGCGAGTCGATTACTCCCGTGGTGCGTCGCTTGATGCCATTGAGCATCGCTGAGCTTCAAAATATCGTCCGGGAAACTCGACGCGATCGCAGTGACGGGCCTTCACCGCTCGAGTGCAATCGCCACACCCATTCCTCCACCCACGCAGAGTGCGGCAATCCCGCGACGAAGGTCGAGGTCTTCCATGAGGTGCAGCAGCGTGACGACGATGCGCGCGCCGCTGCAGCCGATCGGATGGCCGAGCGCAATTCCGCCGCCGCGCTGATTGAGTTTTTTCAAATCAAGCGAGAGCTGACGCGCGCACCCGAGCACTTGGACCGCAAACGCTTCGTTGATTTCCACGGCATCGACGTCGTCGAGCCGCCAGCCCGTTTCGGTGCAAAGTTGTTGGATCGCTGCCACGGGCCCCAAGCCCATCGTCGCCGGGTCGCAGCCCACCGCCGTGGCCGCCACGATGCGAGCGCGCGCCGCGATGGAGTGCTGCCTCAGCGCCGCCTCGCTCCCCACGAGAACCAATGCGGCCCCGTCATTGAGTCCGGACGCATTGCCGGCGGTGACCGTGCCGTTGGCGCGAAACGACGGCTTGAGCTGAGCGAGCTTCTCCCGCGTGGAGTCGGCCCGCGGATGTTCGTCGGTAGCGGTCTCGCCGTCCCGCGTGCGAATCGGGACGATCTCACGCTGCAGCTGCGTCCGAGCCGCCGCCGCGCGCTGTTGGCTGAGGGCCGCGAATTCATCCTGCGCCTCGCGGCCGATCGCCAGACGGTCTGCAATCCGTTCGGCGGTTTCACCCATACTGATCTTCAGCTGCGGATCGGTCAGTCCATCGGTGAAAATCGCATCCGCCATCTCCCCGCTCCCGAGCTTCCGACCCCACCGCAAGTCGGTCGAATAGTAGGGAGCCCGGCTCATACTTTCCACGCCGCCGGCCAAGACGAGCGAGGCCGCGTCGAGTGCGATTGCGTCCGCCCCGAGCAAAATCGATTTCAAACCCGATCCGCACACCATGTTCACGGTAAACGCCGGGGCGGTCTGCGGCGCGCCGAGCGCGAGACCGAGCTGCCGCGCCACGTTCATTCCGCTGCCAACTTGAAGCACTTGACCGAGGATAACTTGATCAATCGCCGTCCGGTTTTCCGCAGCGACGACAGCTTGCGCGACGGGCAACGCCAATTCGAGCGGCGAGAGCGATTTCAATCCGCCGCCGAAGCGGCCGATCGGTGTGCGCCGCGCGGCCGCGATAAAAATCGGTTTCGAATAGTTCATTTTATGGCTTCGAGAAACAGTCTGCCGCCATGGGGCGGAATTGCCCGATCACGGGAGAAAATTCCATTTGGTTCAAAACGTGTTCGTCCAGCCGGATGCCGGGCGCGAGTTCACGCAGCGCGAGCCCCGCGGGGGTAAGCTCAAAAACGGCCCGCTCGGTCACGTAGAGCACCTGTTGCCCGCGCGCGATCGCGGAAGGTCCGTGAAAACAAATTTGCTGCGGCTCCCGCACGAACTTCGCATGGCGCCCTTCGCGCACGATGCGCAGGCCGTCGTCCGCCATCGCCACCTCCAGATCACCCGCCCGAAACGAACAACAGAAAACCAATCGCTTGGCGCTCTGAGCGATGTTCATGAATCCGCCGACGCCGGCAAAGCGGCCGGCAAATGAAGTCACGTTGACGCTCCCGTCCGGTCCGACCTCCACCGCGCCGAGGATCGCGATATCGAGGCCGCCTCCGTCGTAGAAATCAAACTGCGCCGGCTGATCGATGATGGCCTCGGGAAACCGACTACAACCGAAGTCCAAGCCCGAGGCCGGCACGCCGCCGATGGGACCGCTCTCAAGTGTGAGGATGAATTCGCCCAAGCGCCCGGTCTCGGCTGCCACGGCTGCAACCGCTTCGGGCAGGCCGATGCCGAGATTGACGATGTCGCCGCGCCGAATCTCGGCGAGCGCGCGGCCGCCGATGATTCTCCGCTCGGAAAAAGCAATGGAAGCAATCGGCCGATCCGTGCCGACGGCGGTCACATAGTCCGGATTGAACGTCGCGCCAAAGGTCTGCGGGTGATCGGCCGGTTCGGCGACCACCACGAAATCCACCAGCATGCCCGGAACGCGCACGGACTTCGGATCCGCGATGCGATCCACCACCCGCTCGACCTGCCCGATCACGATGCCGCCGTGGTTTTTCGCGGCTTGCGCAATCGGCAGGACCTCGCCGATCAAACCCTCCCGCTCCATGGCGAGATTCCCTCGTCGGTCCGCGCTGCTGGCGCGAATCAGGGCGACGTGCACCGGAAAACTGCGGTAGCGCAGCCACAGTTCACCGTCGAGCGTCAGCCGCTCCACCAGCGGTTCCACCGTCCGCTGGTTCAGCCGTCCGCCTCCGTGCAAGGGGTCGACGAAGGTGTTGAGCCCGACTTTACTAAAAATCCCCGGGCGCTTCGCCGCGATCTCGCGAAACAAACCGCAGATCACGCCTTGGGGAAAATTGTAGGCTTCGATTTGGTTCTCCAGCGCCAGCCGGCCCAGCTTCGGCGCAAGATTCCAGTGTCCACCCACCACTCGCTTCACGAGTCCGGCATGGGCGAGGTGATTCAATCCGCGCTCACCACGATCCCCCTGCCCCGCCGCGTAGAGCAGCGTGAGTTCACGCGGTCCCTCGGTTGCGAGAAATCGTTTTTCCAACGCCGCCGTCAGGGCCTCGGGGTGTCCCGCACCGACAAAACCGCCGATGGCGACGGTCGCACCGCTGGGAATCGCCGCCACGGCCTCGCCGGCCGTAACGATGCGAGCCGCACCTCTCATCCGCGCCAGCCTCCGTTAACCTCGATCGTTTGCCCGCTGACGTAGGCCGCGAGCGGCGAGCAGAGGAATAGGGCGACGTTGGCGACGTCCTCGGTCGCACCGAAGCGCGCGAGCGGGATATTTTTCATCATCTCCGCCCGCACATTTTTGGGAATCGTCGCCGCCATCGACGTTTCGATCACGCCGGGCGCAATCGCGTTGGCGCGAATGCCACGCCGCGCCCCTTCACGGCTGACCACGCGCATCATCGCCTGCACGCCGGCTTTCGCGGCGGCGTAGTTGGCTTGGCCGTAAAACCCCTGGATCGCCGCGATGCTGCCCATGCTGACGATCGCGCCGCCGTCGCGCATAATTTCGAGCCCGAATTTGCAGCAGTGAAAAACGCCCGAAAGATTCACGTCGATGACGGCGTTCCATTCGTCGAGCGACATTTTGGCCAGAGAACGATCGCGGAGAATCGCCGCGTTATTGATCAAAAAATCGATGCCCCCGAAACGATGCTTCAACTCCTGCATAATCGCTTGCACCGCGGCCGCATCCGCCACATCGGCAGCCAGCGCGCACGCACTGAGCGGGCGCAGCGCATTCAACTCGTTGACCAACGCCTCCGCATCCTCGCGGGTGCTACCGAGGTCGGGATGATTCACCGCCACCGTGGCGCCGGCCCGGTGAAAGAGTCGCGCCACCTGCGCACCGATACCCTGGGATGCGCCGGTGATCAGCACAATTTTTTGGGACAGATTGATTTCAATACTCATAATGGCTCAGCAGTGGGTCCGAGAACGCGACGGGGCGAGAGGGGCTTGGTAATTTGCGATGCGCTCGGTGCCAACAGCATCTGCTTTGCAGCCTGCATCCACGCAAAGTAATTTCATGCCCCAATGGTCGGGATTTTCAGCAATTCCCCGCCCTTGAGTGCAGATTGATGCGCGATGATTCCGGGCACCGTGTAGGCGAGCGCTTCGCCAATATCAATCGCGGGCCGCCGACCGCGCTGCACGGCATCGACGAACTCGTGCGTGATGAAGGTGTGCGAACCTTCGTGTTTGCTGTCATGACGCAAGGGTTCGGGCAGCAGATCGGTTTTCCACCATGCCGTGTCGTCGCGCCGCAAGAGCTGCGGTTTCTGCCGCGCGCCGTCGGCGGCTCCTTTTCCCGGCTCGCTCGCGAGAGTCCAGATTTCACCTTGCGCGTTCAGAGACATCTTCGTGCCGAACCAGCTGGCCGTTGTGCCGTTATCCACCGGCCCCTCCCACCAGACGCGCACGCGAAACGGTGTGCCCCGATCGCTGCGGAACATCGCGGTCTCATTCCAGAACGGATTGTCGGCAAACGCGTTTTTGCGGAGGACAGGATCGTTGTTTCCCCAACCGGTGCAGGTCACCTCGACCAGGCGCTCGCCGGTGAGGCCGACGAGATGCGCGGTGCATTGAGTCGGATAGAACATCGGCGGCAGGCCGTAGAGCCACGTCGGGTTCGCCGCCGTGCCAAACAAAATTCGCAGCCCCGAATGCAAATAGTCTGATTCGCAGTAGGTGATTTGGCCG
>JBIKOK010000029.1:0-49062 GCA_044358025.1 Opitutaceae bacterium | reverse complement strand
GAACGGGGGGACGAGGGCCCGGGTGCGGAGGCGATCCGGAACCGTTTGCGAATGGGGCGGACGATGGTGGGCGCGCGGCGGATTAGCAATTGGCTTCCGGCGAAGGGGGCCTTCAATGCGGGCCCTTATTCCCGCGGAGTCGCTCCGTGATAACTATGTTCACTGTCATTTTTCAATTTATTCGCTGGGTCTTCGAGAAGTTCGCGACGGGCGTGCTGATCGTCGGGCTGGGCCTCGTCGCGGGCGGTCTGTGGCTGTTCTTGAAGGACAACGTGGATCTGGACCAGTGGCGGCACGAGGTGGTGCGGTCGATCAACGGCGAGCGGACCAAGGTGAAGAGCGCGCTGGAGGACGTGCACAAGCGGATGGACCGGATCTCGGTGGAGATCACGGCCGAGCAGGAGCGCGGGAAGCAGGCGGACAAGATTATGGCCGCGCTGCGGGATTTGGAGAGCGTGTGGGACAAGCTGTCGGGCAACGCGGAGCAGCAGAAGGCCAATACGGAGCGCATTGCGAGTCTGACGGTGATGCGGCTGGCAACGACGGCGAAGGTGGCGGCGTTACAGCAGGACTTCACGCGGACGACGTGGGAGCGCGATGGACTGGAGATCGCGCTCGGCAAGCTGGACGCGAAACTGACGGTGGCGCAGGAGCAGCAGTCGCGGATCGTGCACTACGCCGAACGGATCTGGGACTACGAACTGGGGCGGGGGCCGATCCGGATGGCGGTGAAGTGGTGGGCGGTCGTGGCGCTCGGGCTGCATTTCTTTGGGCCGACGCTGGGCAAGCTCGGGATGTATTTTTTCCTGGCACCGTGGATTGCGCGCGGGCGGCCGGTGCGGCTGGAAGCGCAGCTGGCGGCGCTGCCGACGGTGAGCGAGAGCAAGGCGGCGACGAGCGTGTCGCTGCGGCCGGGGGAGCGGCTGTGGGTGAAGGAGCGGTTCTTGCAGTCGTCGGACGAAGGGCTGAAGCGGAAGTCGCGCTACGTGCTCGACTGGACGATTCCGTTGACGTGCTTCGCGACCGGGTTGGTGGAACTGATCGAGCTGAGCCATCGCGGAGCGAGCGGAGAGGCGCAGCTGACGCTGTCGAATCAGGGCGATCCGCACAGCGAGCTGGCGGTGGTCACGCTGGCGGAGGGGGCGTCGCTGGTGTTGCGGCCGAGTTTTCTCGCGGGGGTTGTGACGGCGGAGGGGCGGGGGTTGAAGATCCGGCGGCGGTGGCAGCTGTTTCGCTGGCAGGCGTGGGTGACGCGGCAGTTCCGGTTTTTCGAGTTTGTCGGGCCGTGCCAGCTCGTGGTGGCGGGGAGCCGCGGCGTGCGGGTGGAGCAATTGTTGGAGCGCGACGGCGGCGGGTTTGCGGCGCGGCGGACGAATCAAAATGCGACGATGGGCTTCACGCCGAATCTCGACTACCGGCCGGCGCGGGCAGAGACGTTTTGGAGTTACTACCGCGGGATGAATCCGCTGTTCGACGACCTGTTTGCGGGGAAGGGGATTTTTCTCTGCCAGCAGGTGTCCACGGGCGGCGACGCGAAACAGGCGCGGAAATTTTGGGCGGGCCTGTGGGGCGGGGTGATGAAGGTGTTTGGGCTGTAACCGCCGCGAAGCGCGGGGGCGGCGGGCGGTCGGGCCGGCTGGAATGGTCACGGGCCCACGGGGGAGTTGCGAAGTCGGGGGCGCTGGCTTTCGGTGGAGCGATGCTTTTCAAACTCGCGTCCGACTATCAGCCGAAGGGCGACCAACCGTTGGCGATCGAAAAGCTGGTGGCCTCGGTGAACGCGGGGAACAAGCACCAGACGCTCCTCGGCGTGACCGGGTCGGGCAAGACGTTCACGATGGCGAACGTGATCGCGCGGACGCAGCGGCCGACGCTGATCGTCTCGCACAACAAGACGCTGGCGGCGCAGCTTTACTCGGAGTTCAAGAGTTTTTTCCCTGACAACGCCGTTGAGTACTTTGTCAGCTATTACGACTACTACCAGCCGGAGGCCTACATCGCCTCGAGCGACACGTTCATCGAGAAGGATTCGTCGCGGAACGAGGAGCTCGAGCGGCTGCGGATGTCGACGACGAGTTCGCTGGTGTCGCGGCGCGACGTGATTGTGGTGGCGAGTGTGTCGTGCATCTACGGCCTGGGTTCGCCCGAGGAGTTTTCCGCGATGAAAATTTCGATGCGGCGGGGCGCGCCGCTCGGGCGGCAGCGCTTTTTGGAGCGTCTCGTGGACAATATTTACGAGCGGAACGATTACGAGTTGAAGCCGGGTCGGTTCCGGGTGCGCGGGGACACGGTGGACGTCATGCCCTCGTATCTGGAGCACGGGTTACGGGTGGAGTTTTTCGGCGACGACGTGGAGGGGTTGAGCGAGTTCGATCCGCTCACGGGCGAAGTGTTGCGGACGCTGGACCAGTTTGATCTCTACCCGGCGAACCAGTACGTGACGAGCCGCGGGAAGCTGGAGCCGGCGATCCGCGCAATCCGGGCGGAGCTGGACGAGCGGGTGGCGTTTTTCGAGAAGAACGGCCAGTACCTCGAGGCGCAGCGGATCCGCATGCGGACGAACTACGATCTGGAAATGCTGCAGGAGATGGGTTTTTGCAACGGGATCGAGAACTACTCGCGGCACATGACGGCGCGGAAGCCGGGTGAGCGGCCGTTTTGCCTGATCGATTTTTTCCCAAAGGATTTTTTGGTGATGGTCGACGAGAGCCACGTGACGCTGCCGCAGATCGGCGGCATGTTCAATGGAGACAAGGCGCGGAAGACGACGCTGGTGAATTTCGGTTTCCGGCTGCCCTCGGCGCTGGAGAACCGGCCGCAGAGTTTCGAGGAGTTTCAGCAGGTGACGGGCCAGACGCTTTACGTGTCGGCGACGCCCGCGGAACTGGAGATGAAGCTGTCGAGCGTCGTGGCGGAACAGCTGATCCGGCCGACGGGCCTGATCGATCCGGAGATTGTGCTGCGGCCGACGAAGAACCAGGTGGAGCATCTGATCGGCGAGATCACGGCGGCCACGGCGGCGGGCGAGCGCGTGCTCGTGACGACTTTGACCAAGCGGTTGTCGGAAGATCTGACGAGTTACCTGCGGGAGGCGAAGATCCGCGTGGAATATCTGCACTCGGACATCGACGCGATCGAGCGAGTGGAGATTTTGCGGAATCTGCGGCTGGGGAATTTCGACGTGCTGGTCGGCATCAATTTGCTGCGCGAGGGCCTCGACCTGCCCGAGGTGGCGTTGGTGGCGATCCTCGATGCGGACAAGGAGGGGTTTCTGCGCAGCGAGACGAGTCTCATCCAGACCGCGGGGCGGGCGGCGCGTCACGACAAGGGGCGCGTGATTTTTTACGCCGACAAGGAGACGGATTCGATCAAGCGGACGATGGCCACGGTGAAGTATCGGCGCGAGCGGCAGATTGCCTACAATCTGGAGCACGGCATCACGCCGCGCAGTGTGAAGCGGACGGCGCAGGCGAGCCTGCAGGTTTACGACGGGTCGGGGGTGCGGCCGGACGACGAGCCGATGGTGGCGGAAAACGCCGACGATGTCGCGGCAGTGATCGCGGAGCTCGAGGAGGAAATGCAGGAGGCGGCCGGGCGGCTGGAGTTCGAGCGGGCGGCGCTGCTGCGCGACCAGGTGAACGCGCTGAAGAGCGGCGACTACCGGAAATCGGCGCTGGCGCCGGCGAAGGAGTACCCGAAGGCGAAGGCGAACGTGGTCGGGCGGCCGAAAAAAGCGCGGCGGTGACGCGGGCGCGGTGCCGCTGACCCGGCGGCGCGGGCTCAGTTTCCGCTCTTGGGGGCGGGCGCGCCGCCGCCGCGGAGCGCCTGCGCGGTCTGCTCGGCGGTCAGTGGGCCGGTGGGAGAGATGCCCAGGGGGTCCGGCCGTTCTTCACCTTGACGGGGATATTCGACCCGAGGGGGGTGACCCACTCGTATTCTCCGTCGTCGGCCCTGGCTTTTTTCGCCGGCGTGGCGGCACATCCGGCCAAGCCGAGGGCAACGAGCGTGGAAAGCGCGAGAACGGAGAGGCGGAATTGGGTCGTGGAAAAGTGGCGCGGAGGCTGGGCGGAATCAGGCGTGGACTTTTTGCCGCGAGGTTTTGAGGACGCCGATGTGCGTGAGATTGCGATAGCGCTCGGCGAAATCGAGGCCGTAGCCGACGACAAATTTGTCGGGAATCTGGAAGCCGACGAGGTCGGCCTCGAAGGGGACGACGCGGCGGCCCTTCTTGTCGAGGAGCACGCAGACGCGGAGGCTCGCGGGCTGCATGCCGCGGATCATGCTGGCGATGAGCGAGAGCGTGCGGCCGGTGTCGAGGATGTCGTCGACGATCAGTACATGGCGGTCAGTGACGTCGAGGGTCAGGCCGTGGACGAGTTTGGGTGTGCCATGGGATTCGGTGGCGTTACCGTAGCTCGTGGTGCGGATACAATCGAGGCGCACGACGTTATCGATTTCGCGCAGGAGATCGGCGGTGAAGAGGATCGCGCCGTTCATGATGGCGACGACGGTGATCTCCTTGTCACCGTAGATGCGCTTGAGTTCGCGTCCGAGGGACTTCACGCGGCGGTTGATCTGCGCCTTGGTGACGAGCACGCTTTCGAGGTCGGAGTGAATGGCGGGGGATTTTTTCGCGGGCATGAACGAATGAGTTGAGAGTTGAGGCTGGAGAGTTGAAAGACGGAAATGCGCGGAGCGAGGCAAAGTTCTGCGGTGCGGTGGGACGGGGTTAATTCTTTTGACAGTGCCGGGGGCGGGACCTTGCGTCGGCGGGCGGTTCCCACGGGCATGATCTCCATTCGCATTCAGCAACTCACGAAGCGATTCGGCCCGGTGACGGCGCTGCACGATCTCGAGCTGGCGATTGAGCCGGGCGAACTTTTTTTTCTGCTGGGTCCGAGCGGCTGCGGGAAGACGACGCTGCTGCGGTGTTTGGCGGGGTTCTATATTCCCGACGGGGGGACGGTTTTTTTTGGCGATGAAGATGTGACGCGGCTGGCGCCGCACAAGCGGAACACCGGAATGATGTTTCAGAGCTATGCGTTGTGGCCGCACCTGTCGGTGGCGGAGAACGTGGCGTTCGGGCTGGAGGAGCGCAAAGTGGCGAAGGACGAGATCCGGCGGCGCGTCGGCGAGGCGTTGGAGTCGGTGCGCATGGGAGCCTATGGGGAGCGGAAACCGAACCAGCTGTCGGGCGGCCAGCAGCAGCGGGTGGCGCTGGCGCGGGCGCTGGTGATCCGGCCGCGGTGTCTGTTGCTCGACGAGCCGCTGTCGAATTTGGATGCGAAGCTGCGGCTGGAGATGCGGACGGAAATCCGGCGGGTGTGTCAGGAGTTCAAGCTGACGACGGTCTATGTGACGCACGACCAGAAGGAGGCGTTGTCGATATCGGACCGGATGGCGATCATGGACGGCGGGCGCATCCGGCAAGTGGGGACGCCGCGGGAGGTGTATCGCCGGCCGACCTGCCGGTTGGTGGCCAACTTCATCGGGGAAACGGATTTTCTGGAGGGAAAACTGGTGAGCGCGGGCGGCGGGTGCGTGGTGGTGGACACGGCGCTGGGGCGGTTCGAGGGCGTGATGGGTGACGCGACGGCCACGCCGGCGGCCGGGGCGGCGGTCACGCTGTCGGTGCGGCCGGAGTGTTGGGTGCTGGGGCGGGCGGCGCCGGCGCGGAACGGGGTGAAAGGGCGGATCGGCGGGTGCGTTTACCTCGGCGAGGCGGCGCAGTATGATTTTATAGCGGTGGGCGGGGTGGCGCTGAAAATCGTCGAGTTGAATCCCCGGTTTGTGGACCAGTCGGGGCGGGGTGAACTGTTTGCGAGCGCCGAGCCGGAGGATGTGGTGGTCCTGACCGAGTGAGGCGGCCATGCTGAAACAGGCGTGCATCCTTCTAGCATTGGTGGCGACGGTGGCGCTGCCCTTTGCCTTGCGGCCGGAGCAGCGGGCGCTGGGCAAGGCCGACGACACGGTCGTCATCATCACGCCGCACAACGAGGCGACGCGTTTCGAGTTTGGCCGGGGCTTTCAGGCGTGGTACCGGGAGCGGACGGGTCGGTCGGTGTCGGTCGACTGGCGCGTGGTGGGAGGCACGAGCGAGATCGCGCGGGTGATCGAGGGCGCCTACAACGCGGCGTTCGAGCAACGCTGGAAGGCGCAGGCCGGGCGCCGCTGGAGCGCGGAGATCCAGGCGGGTTTTGGGCAGGCGAACCTGCCGGCGGAGGCGTCGGCGGAGGTGCGGGCGGCGCGCGCGGAGTTCCTGGCGTCGGACGTCGGGTGCGGCATCGACCTGTTTTTCGGCGGCGGCAGCTACGATTTTGTGCGGCAGGCGCAGGCGGGCCGGATCGTGCCGTCGCGGGTGCGGCGGACGCATCCGGAGTGGTTTTCCGAGGCGGTGATTCCGCGGGCGTTTACGGGCGAGCAGTTTTGGGACGACGAGGGGTGCTGGGTGGGAAACGTGATCAGCAGCTACGGGATTCTCTACAACGCCGACGTGCTCGCACGGCTGCACCTGCCGCCGCCGACGGTGTGGGGTGACCTGGGCGGGGCGGGGTATCTGGGGGCGCTGGCGCTGTGCGATCCGACGAAGAGCAGTTCGATGGCGAAGGCGTTTGAGAATATCATCCAGCAGGAGATCTGGCGGTTCGAGCGCGCGAAGGCGGGGACGGGGGACGCGGCCGAGCGGATGGTGGTGCGCGACGGGTGGAGCGCCGGATTGCGGACGGTGCAGCGGATCGCGGCCAATGCGCGCTACTTCACGGACTCTTCGCAGAAACCGCCGATCGACGTGGCGCAGGGCGACTGTGCGGCGGGCATTTGCATCGATTTTTACGGGCGGGCGCAGGCGGAGGCGGTGGCGAACCGCGGGGTGTCGCGGCTGGGGTTTGTTACGCCGCGCGGCGGCACGGTGAACTCGGTCGATCCGATCGCGCTCTTGCGGGGGGCGCCGCACCGCGAGGTGGCGGAACGGTTTATCGAATTCACGCTGACGCCGGAGGCGCAGAAGCTGTGGAATTTCAAGCCGGGCACGGCGGGCGGGCCGGAACGGTTCGCCCTGCGGCGGCTGCCGGTGCGGCGGGATTTCTACGAACACGCGGAATGGAAAACGCTGCGGAGCGATCCCGACGCGGCGCCGTTTGCCGATCGGTTTCCCCTCGTGTATCGGCCGGAGTGGACCGGGCATCTGATCCGCGAGTTGGCGCTGGTGGTGCGGGTGATGGGGCTCGACAGCCATGCGGAGCTGAAGGCGGCGATGCGCGCCATCAACGCGGTGCGGGCGACCGACGGTCCGCGGGCCGAGGCAGCGTTGGCGAAGCTCTCGGACGTGGGAGCGGTGGATTACGAGCAGGTGAACGGGCGTATCCGGCGCACGCTCGGGGCCAAAAACAAAGTCGACGAAGTGCGGCTGGCGACGGAGCTCGGGGAACGGTTTCGCCGCCAGTATCGCGAGGCGGAGGCGATCGCACGGGGCGAAAAGTGATACAGCGCGGGGCTGTGCGCCGGTAGACGTCGGGATCGCGTTTCTCCATGTGACGATCGGGCAGGCCCAGCTGCGCAAAGCCGAACTGCGCGTAGAGGCCGTGGGCGTCCTGGGTGACGAGATGTTGGCGGCGGAGATTTTGGAGCCGCGGGTGGGACGAGAGGAGCGTCAACGCGGCTTTCGCGAGGCCGCGGCCGCGGTGGGCCTCCAGCACGTAGACGTCGCACAGGTAGGCGAACGTCGCGGAGTCGGTGACGACGCGGACGAGGCCGATCTGGGGGCCGGCAGGCGCATAGACGCCGAGGCAGAGGGAGTTTTCGAGGGCGCGCGCGACGACGTCGCACGGGATGCCGGCGGCCGGCAAGCGGCGGCGCTACAAAACAGAGAAGGCGGCGGCGAAGGCGGCTTTGTCGGGGGCCTTGAAGAACGAGGTGCCGGCCACGAAGGTATCGGCGCCAGCCGTACGGCAGGCGGCGGCGGTGGCGAGGTCGATGCCGCCGTCGACCTCGAGGCGGAAGGTCAAGGACCGTTCGCGGCGCCAGGTGTCGAGCTGGGTGAGTTTCGGCAGCATGTCGCGCCGGAAGGGCTGGCCGCCGAAGCCGGGTTGCACGGTCATGACGAGGATCAGATCGACTTGGTCGAGGAAGGGCTCGACGGCGGCGACGGGCGTGCCTGGATTGAGGACGAGGCCGTTTTGGCAGCCAAGGGCGCGGATGTGCGCGAGGGTGGCGGCGTGATCGTAAGCGGGCTCAATGTGAATGCTGATGAGGTTTGAACCGGTTTTCGCGAAGGCTTCGACGTAACGCTGCGGCTCGGCGAGCATCAGGTGCGTATCGAAAAAAAGGTTGATCCCGGCGCGGCGCAGCGCGGCAAACGTCTCGGGTCCGAAGGTGAGATTGGGGACGAAGTGGCCGTCCATGATGTCGCAGTGGAGCCAGGTGAGACCGAGATCGGCGACGCTGCGGGCGCTGGCGGCGAGATGGGCGTGGTCGCCGGCGAGGAGGGACGGAGCGAGAAGCGGGACGTGCGGCGAAGACATGACAGCGCACAGACTGGGAACGGTGCGGCGAAAAGCTCAATCTCGGACTGCGCGGCGGGAGCGGAGAGGAGCCGCAACGGAGCCTGGGCGGAGTTCCGGGGCTCGCGCGAGCAGCGGAGCGGGGACGGCTCACCACACGTCGAGGGCGGCGTGGGTGACTTTGGCGGCGAGGGATTCGGCGAGGAGCGGGAGCGTCTGATATTCGCTTTGGAGCTGGCCGCTGTCGGTGAAGGCTTCGCGCTGCACGGAGATCGGGCGGTTTTCGAACAGGACCTGGTTTGCCCTGCGATCGTGGAGCGTGGCGGTCGTGGCGAGGGTGAGGTTGAATTTGCGCGCGAGCCCGGTGTCGCCCTCGCGGACGGTTTGGACGTCACGGCGGTAGCTTGTGATGGTGACGGCGAGGGTGGCGTCGGCGGCTTCGGGGGCGTTGACGAGGGCGACGCGGCCGTCCCGGGCGAAAGCTTCGCGCAGCTGGGTCGAGAGCAACGCGCGCGCCTGCGGGAGGAGCGTTTTGTTGTCCACGGGCTCGAGGTAAAGCGTCTGAAAGGCGAGTTTGCCGGCCGGGCCGTGGCCCAGTTGGTAGTGGGCGCAGCCCGGGCCGAGGAGGAGGACCGCGGACAGGAGACAGAGGAGAGCGGACAGCGGACGGAGGGCAGGAGACCGGAGGCGGGGAGCGGACATGTGGCTTGGTTCTGCGCTGTGCGCGGAAGGAGAGACTGCGAGGGCGGGCGGGGCGCCCGCGTTCCGGGCGCCGCCGGGCTTAGAAGAACCAGAAGCGCTTTTTCTTGGGGGCGTCGCCCTCGGCTTTGCCCTCGGGGGCGACCTTCTTGCCGGAGGCCTTGGCTTCGACGTCGACCAGGCGGAGCTTGGCGCGGCCGGCGATCGGGGACTCGGGATAGGAGGTGATGGCCTCGTTGTAGAAAACCTTTGCGGCGGTGTAGTTGCTGCGTTTGTAGAAGTAGAAATCGCCGATCTTCATTTTGCTTTCGGCGAGCATGTTCTTCATGCCGTCGAGACCTTTTTCGGCGGCGGCGACGCCGGCATCCGAAGGGAAAAGGAGCATGAAGTCAGTGAAGTAGGTGATGGCTTCGTTGGTCGCGGCCTGGTCGTAATAGGGACCGTCGACGAGGGTGGCGTGGGTCTGGCCGAGCTTCAGATAAGCGTCGGGGGCGAGGAGGCTCTGGGGATAGTTGTTAACCATGCGGTCGAGGGCGTCGATGGCGTCTTCGATCTGGTTCAGCTTCTGGTGGCCCCGCGCGATGTTCATCAGGGAGAGCGGGGCGTAGTCGCTGTAGGGGGCGTTGACGAGAATGGTCTCGAAGAATTCGAGGGCCTTGTCGCGGGCGCGGAAGCCGGGGAGGAGTCCCCAGAGCATGCGGCCGCGGGCGCCGTCGAGAAGCGCGCTGGCGATGCGGTATTGTTCGCCGATGATTTCGTTGAAGCGCTTGGTGTTCGGGTAGCGGCCGACGACGCCCTGGAAGTCTTCGAAGGCTTTTTGGAAATCGCGGCCGGCGAGGCGGAGATGGGCGGAGCGGTAGAGAGCCTCGGGGGCGTAGATGGAATTCGGATATTTCTTTGCGAGATTGCCGTAGGCGCGGATGGCTGAGCGACGGGAGCCGGCCTCCTCGCTCTTGCGGGCGCTGTTCATCAGGTCGAGGGCCTTGCGGCCGTCGTTGCCGGCGAGGCCGGCGAGGGCGCCGCCTTCGACGCGCCAGCCGGATTGCGGATCCCACACGAGGTCAGCGCGGGAGGAGGTCGCGAAGAGTCCGAAGAGGGTGGACAGGAGAACGAGGAAGCGCAGAGGGCTGGCGGAAGGGAGACGCATCGAGAAAATTGTTTACCAGCGAATCAGGGCGCTTCCGTAGGTCAAGCCCGCCCCAAATGCGACGAGCAAGGTGAGGTCGCCGGATTTGATCCGGCCGGTGCGGCGGGCTTCGTCGAGGGCGAGGGGAATCGAGGCGGCGGAGGTGTTGCCGTAGCGGTCCACGTTGACGAAGAAGCGCTCCATGGGGAGCTCGAGGTAAGCGGAAATGGCCTCGATGATGCGGAGGTTGGCCTGATGGGGAATCACGAGCGAAATCTGATCAGCGCGCAGGTGATGTTGTTCCAAAATATCCCGGGCGGCCTCGTCCATGACGCGCACGGCGAGTTTGAAGACTTCCTTGCCCTTCATCTTGAGAAAATGGCTGCCGGCGGCGATCGAGGCGGCGGTGGCGGGGGCGTTGGAGCCGCCGCCGGGGATGCAAAGGAGGTCGACGCTGTCGCCGAGGGCGCCGAGTTTGGTGCCGATGAGACCGAGGCCGGGCACGGGCGATTTGCCGACGAGCACGGCGCCGGCGCCGTCGCCGAAGAGGACGCACGTCGTGCGGTCTTTCCAATCGACGATGGCGGAGAGTTTTTCGACGCCGATGACGAGGGCGTGGCGGTAGCGGCCGGAGGCGAGCATCGCGCAAGCGGTATCGAGCGCGTAAAGAAAACCGGTGCAGGCGGCGTTGAGATCGAAGCACGCGGCGTTCGTCGGCACGCCGAGTTTTTGCTGGATGATGCACGCGGTGGCGGGCATCGGCATGTCGGGCGTGATGGTGGCGACGATGAGGAGGTCGATGTCGGCAGGCTGCAGGCCGGCGTCGGCGAGGGCGCGGCGGGCGGCGTGGACGCCCATGTCGGAGGTGGCCTCGCCGGGGGCGGCGATCCGGCGTTCGCGGATGCCGCAGCGGGTGCGAATCCAATCGTCGGAGGTGTCCACCGTCTGTGAGAGCTCGGCATTGCTGAGGATGCGCTCGGGAGCGTAGGATCCGGTGCCGAGGATGACGGTGGAAAGCGGGGACATGCGGTGGGCGCGGGGGAAGCGACGCGAGGGGGGCGCTTCAGGATGCGACCGTCGGCGACGGCGCGGCGAGCAGGGCGTTGGCGCGGGAGATGTCGGCCCCGATGCGGCTGTTCATGTCGGCTTTGATGATTTCGTGGGCCGCGCGGATGGCGTTCTTGATCGCATAGCGGGTGGAGGAGCCGTGGGCTTTGAGAATGTTGCCGTTGAGGCCGAGGAGGGGGGCGCCGCCGTAGCGTTCGGGGTTGATGCGCTCCTTAAGGGCGTTGAACGCGCCTTTGGAGAGGAGGGCGCCGGTGGCGCGCAGGGGGTTGGCTTGGAGTTCCTCCTTGAGCATGGCGGAGAAAAATTTCACGAGCGACTCCCAGCTCTTGAGCATGATGTTGCCGACGAAACCATCGCAGACGACGACGTCGACATGCTCGGCGAAGACGTGGAAGCCCTCGATGGACCCGGAGTAATTGATGAGGTCGCCGACGCGGCGGAGCATCTCGTTGGTCTCGGTGATGAGGGCGTTGCCCTTGCCCTCCTCCGTGCCGATAGTCATCAGGCCGACGCGGGGAGATTTGATGCCGAGCATGACGCGACAATAGTGGCTGCCGAGAATGGCGTTGTGGACGAGGTGCTCGGGTTTCGCGTCCGGGTTGGCGCCGGCGTCGATGAGGACGAAGTGCCCGCCCTGACGCGGACAAATCGCAGCGAGGGCGGGGCGGGCGACGCCTTCCATCATGCGGAGGCGAAGGGTGCCGCCGGCCATGAGCGCGCCGGTGTTGCCGCAGCTGACGACGACGCCGGCCTCGTGGTTTTTGACCAGTTCGATGGCGCGAATCATCGAGGAGTCTTTTTTCTTCTTCAGCGCCTGGAGCGGCTTGTCGTCCATCGTCACCACCTCAGAGGCGTGAAAGACGGACAGTCTCGGCTCGCCGGTGAGACCCGCGTGGTCGAGCAGAGGGCGAAGAACCGCCTGGTCGCCGACCAGGGTGATCCCGCTGATCGTGTGATACTGGTGGAGCGCGAGTTTGACTGCGGCTACGACCTCGGAGGGCCCGAGGTCACCGCCCATAGCGTCAACTGCGACGCGCCCGTCGGCGCCGGACGTGGTAACCATCGCGGGGATGGCGAATAAAAACTAAACGGACGAGGTCAGACCTCGACGTTGAGAACCTGACGGCCGCGATACATGCCGTTCTTGGGATTCACACGGTGAGGGCGGAAAGCGCTGCCGTCGGTCGGATCTTTCGCAAACTCGGGAGCGATGAAAGCGTTGGCCGCACGGCGGTTAGCGCTGCGGCGTTTGGACTGTTTGCGTTTCGGATTGGCCATGGGAGGACGTGTATTTGAGTGCGTGCGCTGCCTAAACAGCACCCGCGGGTTTTGTGAAAAGGTCGGAGTAAAGAGCGGCCGTTTGGCGCGTCAAGCGCCATAATTGTCTTTGCTCAGAGGTAGAACACCACCGCGAGCGCCGCGGCGAGGGCGAGACGGTAATAGGCGAAGGCCGCGAGGCCGTGCCGCGTCAGCCAGTGAACGAGGAATTTCACACAGACCGCGGCGGTGACGGCGGCCACGACGGCGCCGAGGAGAACGTGGGACCAGCCGAAGACCTGGATCATCGCGGCGCCGGATTTGTAGCTCTTAAATACCGCCGCGGCGGTGAGCGTGACAAAACCGAGCAGGAAGCTGAATTCGGCGGCGCGGCGCGCGTCGAGGCCGGCGAAGTAGCCGCCGACGATGGTGGTCATCGAACGGCTGGTGCCCGGCCACATGGCGACGCACTGGAGGGCGCCGATGCCGGCGGCGGCACGGGGCGTCAGATCAGCGAAATCGGAGCGGGCGGGCGTGAGCACGGCGCGGCGCCGACGCCAAAATTCCGCGTAGAGCATGAGAACGGCGCCCGCGACCTGGGCGATGATGACGGCGCCGACGGAGAACAGGTGGTGGTTGATCCAGTCGTGGGCGAGCAGACCGACGATGACCGTGGGAATGAACGCGATCATGATATTGATGAAGAGGCGGAGGCCTGCGGGATCGCGGCCGAGGAGGCCGCGGAGCATCGATATCAGCGGCGTCCAATAGAGCAGGGCGACGGCGGCGATGGCGCCGAACTGGATCACCACCGTGTAGGTGTCGGCGGCGAGTTTGAGCGTGAGCGGGATGCCGGCCGGGTATTTCGGCGACGGCTTTTTATACCAGAGCGGCTGACCGTCGCGGGAGGAGAGGGGTTTCTCCGATTCGAGATGGAGCAGACGGGTGGCGATGATGAGGTGCCCCGTTGACGAGATCGGAAGAAATTCGGTGACGCCCTCGACGACCCCGAGGATGATCGCGTCGGCGATGCTCAGTTCGGCAACGGGTGCGGCCTGGTCCGCTCCCGACGCGGCGGTTTTGGGCTGGGCGAAGAGCAGCGGGGCCAGGGTCAGGGCAACGAGGACAACGAATTTTCGCACGCGGGGTTGGTTTCAGTTTCAGCGGGCGGGCGCAAATTTATTTGCGGCGCGCAGCGGGGCCGCCTCACTGAGGCCCCATGTCCACGCTCGCCACGCTCACGCTCCAACTGGCCGCCGGCCGCGATCTGTCTGCAGGCGACGTCGAGGCCGCGGCCGGGGCGTTGGCGGCGACCGAGGCGACGGATGACGCGAAGGCGGCGTTTCTCGAAGCGCTGGGGGCGAAGGGGGAGACGGCGGCGGAGGTGGCGGCGTTTGCGACGGCCTTTCGCGCGCGCGCGATCAATCCGGGCGTGGAGGCGTGGGCGGCGCGGGCGATCGATATCGTCGGCACAGGCGGAGATCACGCCGGCGGATTCAATATTTCGAGCATGGTCGTGCTGACGCTCGCGTGTGCGGGCGTGACGGTGATGAAGCACGGCAACCGGGGCATCACGTCGAAGTGCGGCAGTGCGGATCTGCTGGCTGCGCTCGGGGTGAACCTGGAGGCTCCGCCGGCGAAACTGCGGAGCGCGCTGGACGAGCTGGGCTTCGTGTTTTTTTTCGCGCCGGCCTATCACCCGACCTTCCGGCACATCGCCCCGGTGCGGAAGCTCCTGGCGGCGCGCGGGCAGCGCTCGGTGTTCAACATTCTGGGGCCGCTGATCAATCCGGGGCGGCCGGCGCACGTGCTACTCGGGGTGTTCGCCGAGCCGTGGGTGGCAAAGCTCGCCGGTGCGCTCGACACGCTCGGGGCGCAGGCGGGACTGGCGGCCCACGGGGTGATCGCGCCGGGACGCGGGATCGACGAGCTGACGACGGCGACGGCGAACCGTGTGCAGGGTTTCGGACGGCTGCGCGACGTGAGCGGGACGTGGCAGGCGGCGGACTACGGGCTCGCGGCCACGGCGTTCGAGGATTTGCAGGGCGGCGATCTGGCGACGAATGTCGCCATTGTGGCGGCGGTGCTCGCGGGGCGCGGGCCGCAGGGTTTGGTGGATACGATCGCGCTCAACGCGGCGGTGGCGTTGTGGATCGTCGGCCGGGTGCCCACGGTGCGGGACGGGATCGGGCCGGCGCGGGAGCTGTTGCTTGGCGGTGCCGTGGCCCAGAAAATTGCGGCGACCCGGGAGTTTTATCGTTCATGACGAGGACGTATTTCGGCACGGACGGCGTGCGCGGGCCCTATGGCGGACCCGTGATCAACGAGGCCTTTGCGGCGCAGTTGGCGCAGGCCGCGGTGCTCTGGCTGCGGGGCACGGGCGAACGCCGGCGCAAGAGCGGAGCGAGGGGGGCGCTGCCGGACCCGGTGGGGGAGCGGCGCGGGACGGCCGGGGTGGGCCGGGTGCTCATCGGCCGCGACACGCGGGCGTCGGGCGCGGCGTTGGTGGCGGCCGTGGCGCGGGGTTTGCGCGCGGCGGGCGCGGAGCCGATTTCGCTCGGGGTGTTGCCGACGCCGGCGGTGGCGCGGGCCGTGCGGACATCGGGGGCGCGGCTGGGCGTGGTCATCACGGCGTCGCACAATCCGGCCGCGGACAACGGTATCAAGTTTTTCGGACCGGGCGGCATGAAACTGACCGACGAAGAGGAGGCGCTGATCGAGCGCCACCTGGGTGCGCCGGTCGGGGCGGCGGAGCGGGCCGTGGAGACGGAAGCGGGGGCGGCGGAGGACTACATCGCGACGGCCCAGGCGCTGTTGCCGGCGGGCGCGCTGGCGGGCTGGCGGATCGTGCTGGATACGGCGAACGGGGCGACGTGTGGCACGAGCCCGGCGGTGCTGCGCGGGCTGGGCGCCGAGGTCACCGGAGTCGGGGACACGCCGGACGGAAACAATATCAACGCCGGGGTGGGCAGCGAGCATCCGGAGCGGCTCGCGGAAATCGTGCGCGGGAGCGGGGCGCGCCTGGGCATCGGGCATGACGGCGACGGCGACCGGTGCATTTTGTGCGACGAGCGGGGCGAGGTGCTCGATGGCGACGAGATTCTGACCCTTCTGGCGACGCACGCGCTGGCGCAGGGCCGGCTGGCGAAGAACACGCTGGTGGTGACGGTGCAAAGCAATCTCGGCGTCGATGCGGCGCTCGCGGCGGCGGGCGGGCGGGTGTTGCGCACCGCGGTGGGCGACCGTTACGTGATCGAACGGATGTTGGCGGAGGGCGCGACGCTCGGCGGTGAATCGAGCGGACATATTATCTGTGCGGACATTTCTCCGACGGGCGACGGGCTGGTGGCGGCCCTGAAGGTCATCGAGGTGATGCTCGCGACGGGTCGGCCGCTGTCGGATTTGCGGCGGGTGATGCGGAAGTTTCCGCAGCGGACGGCGGCGCTGAAGGTGCGCGAGAAGATCCCGTTGGAAAAACTCCCCGGGCTTTCGGCGGCGATTTGCGCGCTGGAGTGCGAACTCGGGGCGAGCGGGCGGGTGCTCGTGCGGTATTCGGGGACGGAGGCGAAGCTGCGGCTCCTCGTGGAAGGCCCGACCGACGCGGTCGTCGCCGACGGGTTGGCCCGGCTGAACGCGGCGGTGCGCGCGGAGTTGGCGGTCTTGTAACCATTCGGTGCGGGTTGCGCCGCGGGTTGCGCCGAGTCTGGCGTTGACCGCGGACGACGCGGCGACTTCGCTGAGCTTTCGTATGCCCGAAGTCCCCGTCACCTCGCTCGATCCCCGTCACCAGAAGCTGATTGAAAACGCCCGTGTGGCGCTCGATCGCGGCAACCTCGACTATACGCTCGAGGTCACGGCCCAGGTGCTGAAGGTGGCGCCGGGCTGTCTGCCGGTGCGCAAGCTGCAGCGGGTGGCTCAGCTCAAGGGTGTGAAGGGCAAGGGCGGTTTCATGGCGAAGGCGATTGGCGGGCTATCGAGTGCACCGTTTATGTTTGGCAGCGGGAAGAAAGACCCGGCGAAGCAGCTGGAGACGGCCGAGACGATGTTGGCGAAGGATCCGAACAATGTGGCCGCGCTGAAACTGCTCGCGGAGGGGGCGGGCGGGCTGGGCTTGCCCGAGACGGTGGCGTTCGCGTTGGACGCGGTGCGCGAGCTGGAGCCGGGCAACCGGGCCAATTTGCTGGCGCTGGGCGAGGCTTGGCTGGCGGTCGGAAAGCCGACCGAGGCGCTGAAGGTGGCCGACGATATTCTCAAGGACAAGCCGATGGACGCGGACGCGCAGAATCTCATGCGCAAGGCGTCGATCGCGCAGACGGTGACGAAGGGCAATTGGGAGGGGCAGGGGTCCTTCCGTGACAAGCTCAAGGACGAGGCGCAGGCCGTGTCGCTGGAGCAGGCGGCGAAGGTGGTCGCGTCGGGCGACATGACGCAGCGGTTATTGGACGAGGCCCTCGCGCTCGTCGCGAAGGAGCCGACGAATCTCAACCACTACCGGAGTGTCACGCAGGCCTACGAGAAACTGGGCAATCAGGAAGAGGCGCTGGTCTGGGTGCGCAAGGCCCGGGCGCAACCGGCGGGCGGCGCCGATGCCTCGCTGGAGAAACAGGAGATCGACCTGGCGACAACGGTGATCGAGAAGCACCTGAAGGCGGCGGAGGCCGCGGTGACGGCGGCGCCGAACGATCCGGCGGCGAAGGCGAAGATGGATGCGGCGCGGGCGGAACTCGCGGAGTTCAAATTGAGCGAGGCGAAGCGTTACGTGGAGCGTTACCCGAACGATTACGAGGCGCGTTACAAGCTCGGCACGCTGTTGCTGGAACTGGCGCAGACGGATGCGGCGATCGGACAATTTCAGCAGGCGCAAAAAGGGCCGCAGGTGCGGGTCGCCTCGCTCGTCGGGCTCGGCCGGTGCTTCAAGGCGAAGAAGCTGTTCGACCTCGCGGTGTCGCAGCTCAGCACGGCGAAGAAGGAGCTCGCCCAGATGGACGACACGAAGAAGGACGTGATCTACGAACTGGGCGCGTGTTTCGAGTTGATGGGCAAGGCGGACGCGGCAATCGCGGAGTTCAAGGAAATCTATAGCGAGGACATCGGCTTCCGTGACGTGGCGGACAAGATCAACGCGTTTTACACGAAGTAGGTCCGGGCTGCGACCGGTTCGGCAGGCGGTGGTCGCGGCAGAATTTATTTTGGTCCGGTCGGAGACCGGGTCTGCCCCTCTATCCCATGAAAACAAAACTTTCCCGGTTGAGGGCTGGCGCGTTTGCGCTGGCGGCGGCGTTCGTCGTGCAGGCGCGCGCGGATGAGCAGACGAAGACGCTCGACGTGTATTGGGTCGATTCGGAGGGCGGCGGCTCGACGCTGATGGTGACGCCGGCGGGCGAGTCGGTGCTGATCGATACGGGGAATCCGGGCGGGCGCGATCCGGGGCGCATCATCACGGCGGCGAAGGCCGCGGGGCTGACGAAGATCGACTATGTGCTGCTGACGCATTTCCACCTCGACCATTTCGGCGGCGGGGCGGAGGTCGCCCAGGTATTGCCGTTCGGGACGATTTACGAGCGGGCGATTCCGGCCGGCGATCCGGACGGGCGGGCGCAGTCTTCATTCCAAGTGCAGATCAAGGGCTGGAAGGAAATTGCGGCGAAGCGCGTGACGCTGGCGCCGGGGGTGAGCGTGCCGCTGAAGGCGGCCGGTGCGGGCGCGCCGAAAATCGAGCTGCGGTGTCTCGCCGCGGATCAGCAATTCGTGGAGCCGACCGCGGCGCAGGCGCAGATCAGGAATCCGCTGACGGGCAGCGTCGCGGCGAAGCCGGTGGACAAGAGCGACAACGCGAACAGCGCGGTGTTTTTGCTCTCGTTCGGGGCGTTTCGGTTTTTTGACGGCGGCGATCTGACGTGGAATCTCGAGGAAAAACTCGTGACGCCGGCGAACTTGGTGGGCGTGGTGGATGTTTATCAGACGAATCACCACGGGCTCGGCGTGAGCAACCATCCGGTGCTGGTGCAGAGTTTGGAGCCGACGGTGGTCGTGATGAACAACGGTCCGCAAAAGGGCGGCGAGGCGGGGACGTTCGCGGCGATCAGGGCGGCGAAGTCGGTGCAGGCGACGTATCAGGTGCATGAGAGTTTCAAGTCGCCGGCGGACAATGGGGCGGCGGAGTTTATCGCCAATCGCGGCAACCGCGTCGGCGCCGAGGCGGCGAAGTGCGAGGCGAACGTGATCAAGCTGTCCGTGGCGGCGGACGGGAAGAGTTACACGATCTCGGTGCCGAGCACGGGGCACGCGCGGACGTATCGGACCAAGGGGTGAGGCCGACTCGGATCTTTTGAGCGCGGATTGCGCGAATGGCGCGGATAAAGGCAGCGAATCCGAACGCTTTCATCCGTGCGATCCGCGCAATCCGTGCGATCCGCGCAATCCGCGGTCAATTTTTCCGGACGGATTCGGGGGAACTTTCCGCGAGCCAGACGGCGGCGCCCATGAGCGTAGCGCTGAGAGCGAGGCGGGGCAGGTCGGCGGATTCGCCGAAGACGACGAGGGAGACGGCGACGGCGAGGGGGATTTTGGCGTTGTTCAGCGTGGCGAGGGTGCCGGCGGTGACGCGCGTCGCGCCGAGATTCCAGAGGAAGAAGCCGAGGCCGGAGGCGATCAGGCCGAGGTAGAGGAGGATGAGGAGCTTCGGGGTGGTGAGATCGACGGAAATGTCGCGGGTGAAGGTGGCGGCGAGGGCGACGACGAAGGCGCCGGCGTAGAGGAGGGCGAAGACGTCGCGGTCGCGGAGGGCGGGCTGTTTCGCGCGGAGGCGGCGGTAGAGGATTTGGCCGAGCGCGAAGGCGAGGTTGGAGAGTTGGATCAGGACGACGCCGGTGGCCGTGCCGGCGGTGGGCGCGGTTTTCACCACGATGGCGGCACCACCGAGCACCGAGAGAAAGGCGGCGAGGAGCGCGCGGATACGAAGCGTGCGGTCGAAGGCATCGGCGAGGAGGGTGACGAAGACGGGGGTCGTCAGCGTGAGCAGCGCGACCTCGTGGGCGGCGAGGAAGCGGAAGCTCTCGTTGTAGGCGAGATACATGAGGCCGAACTGCACGGCGCCGATGCCGGCGAGCGCGAAGGCGGTGCGCGGAGCGAGCCCGCGGAGGCGCAGGAACGGGAGGAAGACGAGGAGGGCGAGGCCGAGGCGGGTGGCGGAGAGAAAGGTGCCGTCGATGCCGCCGCCGGAGAGGTGCTTGATGAGGCCGAAGGAGAAGGCCCAGAGGAGGGAGACGAGGAGGAGGAGAGGCATGGGGCTACGCGGAACCCGCCGTTTTGGTGACGCTGCGGCCAACGCTGAACCAGCCGGCGGTGGTTAGGTTTGGTCGCCGACGGGGAATGTGCGGTCGGTTCGAAACGATGCGCATTCCCCGCGCTGTTTCCATCGCCTCAGCCGGATCGGCGGCAAGTTCGTGGCTCCACGAACGAGCGGTGCCGAATGGCCTGACCCCGCCCAACAGAAGCAGGACGGCCTCGTGCACGGTGTTTTTGCGAGCGAACCCTGATTTATCGGCGATGGCCATCGGTCACACCCGGAAGATCGCCCCGAGCTTTTTCCCGAGCAGCAGACTCATCCCGACGATCGTCACGCCGAGGAAGACCATGGCCCAGACGCCGAGGGCGCTGGCGAGGAACTTGCCGTCGCCGAGAAGTTGGAAGAGTTCCATGATCGCTTTCGTGATCGGATAGTAGACCTGTTTTTGCGCGAGGATGAGGGAGTCGCTCACCTCCAGCATCGCGAAAGCGAAGGCGAGCAGGCCGCCGGCGATGAGGTTGGCGGCGATGAGCGGGAGGGTAATTTTGACGAGTGATTTGAGGGGCGGGCAGCCGAGGTTTTGCGCGGCTTCCTCGAGGGTTTCGCTGGTCTGTTGGAAACCGGCGGCGGCGGCGCGCACGACATAGGGCAGGCGGCGGACGGAGTAGGCGATGATCAGGAGAATCGTGGGATCGCGGACGGGATTGAGGAACGAGAAGAATTTACCTTCCTGCGACATCGCGAGGTAGCCGAAGGCGAGGACGAGGCCGGGGACGGCGAGCGGGAGCATCGCGAGAAAGTCGAGGACCTGGCGGCCGGCGAGTTTGGAGCGGACGACGACGTAGGCGATGGCGACGCCGAGGACGAGGTCGATGAGGGTGGCGGCGGTGGCGAACTTGAGACTGTTGGCGATGGCGGGGACGGTGAGGTCGTGGCCGAGGGCGAGGGCGAAATTATCGAGGGTGTAGTCTTGCGGGAGGACGGTGCCATACCAGTCGCGCGAGAAGGCGACGAGCACGACGCCGAGATGCGGGAGCACGGCGATGAACGTGACACCGGCGAAGAGGGCGGTGCAGGCCCAGGCGGCGGCGCGGGGCAGGGCGCGCGGACCGCCGGAGCTCGTGGCCTTGGCCATCATGGCATAGCCGGCGCCGCCGAAGAGGCCCTTGCCGACGGCGTAGAGCGCGACGGAGGCGGCGAGCATCACGGAGACGAGGGCATAGGGGAACGGGTTGCCGCCGAGATCCTTGAGGCCGTAGTAAATTTGGACGCTGGTGACCTGCGCGTAGTCGAAGACGAGCGGCGTGCCGAGTTCGGTGAAGGCCCAGATGAAGACGATGGTGCCGCCGGCGAAGAGGCCGGGCCTGATGAGCGGGAGGGTGATTTTGCGGAAGCGACGGAAGCCGGTGCAGCCGAGGTTTTCTGCGGCCTCCTCCATGGCGGGATCGATGTTGGCGAGGGCGGCGACGGCGTTGAGGTAGATGATCGGGTAGAGCGAGAGCGCCTCGACGACGGCGATGCCCCAGAATGGGTTGGCCGCGAACCAGTCGATGGTCGCGGTCGGGGCGAGGAGGCCGAGGTGGTGGAGAAGGGCGTTGAGCGCGCCGGTCTGGCCGAAGATTTGTTTGATGCCGATGGCGCCGACGAACGGCGGTAGAATCATCGGGATCAGCACGAGCGAGCCGAGGAGGCCCTTGAGTGGAAAGACGAAGCGGTCGGTGACGAACGCAAGCGGGACGGCGATGAGCAGGGCGAGGGTGGTCGCGGCGCAGGCGAGGAAAAAGGAGTTGCGCAGGCCGCCGAGGTAGATCGGGTCGGCGAGGAGCGCGGTCAGGTAGGCGAAGGTCAGGTGACCGTCGGCGTCGATGAAGCCGCCCTTGAGGATTTGGAAAATCGGCCAGAGGAAAAACGCGGCGAAAAACGCGGCGGTGAAGGCAAAGACGAGTCGCGCAAACGACGGGGACATCGGGGGGGAGTGTGCGGAGCGGGCGCAGCGCGCGGCAAGGGGGAAAGCGTCGGGCGGGCCGCGACTTTGGGCTGGCTCAGCCGCGGACGGATCGCGGACACTGCGGCACCGTATGAAGCTCCTTTACGTTCTCCTGTGGGTTGCCGGGGTCGCGCCGCTCGCCGGCCAAGTCACCGAGACGCCGGAGACGGTGGCGCCGGGAAAATTTCTGATGCGGATGGACGCGATTTCGGTCGGGCTGAACCGGGACCGCACGGAGCCGAACTCGTTTACCGCGCTGGGCGTCGCGACGACGCTGCTGGCGACGGGGCTCACGCGGGACGTGGATGCGCAGGTGGGCCTGCAGTTTTTCGCGCGGCAGTCTTATCAGTTCAAGGGCGTGCGGACGACCCACTCGGGGTTGGGCGACGTGACGGTGCGGGCGAAGTGGACGTATTTGCGGAACGAAAAAATCGGGGCGGCGGCGGCGGTGATCCCGTTCATCAAGGTGCCGACGAGCACCGGCGGGGTGGGCAACGAGCACGTCGAGGGCGGGATTATTTTTCCGTGGGCGATGTCGCTGGGCACGGGCACGGTGGCGGGTGCGATGGCGGAGTGGGACGTGCTGCGCAACGACGCGAACAACGGCTACGATTCGCGGTGGTTCACGAGTGCGTTTTTGCGGCAGGCCATCATCGGACCGTGGGGCGCGTATGCGGAGGCGACCTTCGGCGTGTCGTCGTCGACGTCGTCGAGTTTCCTGGGCTCGCTGGGCGGGGGCGCGACGTGGGACTGGTCGAAGGCGCTGCAACTCGACTACGGGATCAGCCGGGGGCTGGGCAACCGGGCGACCGACTGGACGCACACGCTGCGGTTGCGGTGGGAGTTTTGAGGCGGGCCGGGCCGGCGGCGGGCGGCGGCGGGAAGAGGGATGGGCCTAGCGGGTGGGCTGCACGAGGATTTTTCCGGCGGCGGCCAGACCGAGCGCGAGCGGGCGGCCGGCGGTTTTTTTGGCGGTGACGAGGCCGGAGGCGAGGTTGCGCTCGGTCACGCGAACGGTTTCGCCGGGCAGCAGGCCGTTCTGCACGGCGAACTGGAGGAACTCGGCCGACTGGTCGGTAATGCGGACGATGCGGAGGGTTTTTTCCACGACGCAGGTGGCGAGGGTGGCGTAGACCTGGGAGTCAAGTTTACCCTGGCGGCTCGGAATGGGGTCGCCGTGGGGGTCGGTTTCGGGGTGGCCGAGGAGCGCGTCGAGGCGGTCGAGGACCTCGTCGGAGATGGCGTGCTCGAGTTGCTCGGCCTCGGTGTCGACGGCGGCCCAGTCCATCTTGAGGACGTTGACGAGGAAGCATTCGACGAGGCGGTGCTTGCGGAGGACGTTGAGCGCCACGCGGCGGCCCTCGGCGGTGAGGCGGACGCCCTGGCGCGGGCGGTGCTCGACATGGCCGGAGTCGGCGAGGGCCTTGACCATGGTGGTCACCGTGCCGGGCACGACGGCGAGGGCCTCGGCAAGCGCACCCATCGGCACGAGCTCCTCGCCCCCCTCCGAGAGCAGCAGCATGTGCTTGAGGTAATTTTCAACGGTGCTCGTGGCCATGTTCGGGAGATAAAGCCGCGCGGATTTGATGCAACCAAAGATTTATTTTGACTAATCAAAATCATGATCCATAACCGCTCGCATTGTGACGCACTGCTTCGGCCGATTCCTCGTTCGCCCTGCCGCCGCCGGCGGGCTGATGTGCGCCGGCCTGGCCGGGGCGACGCCGCCGTCGCCGGAGCGGGCCGACAAAAGCGCATATACGTTTTTCAATCCCACGCCGGATGCGCTCCTGCGGGAGCTGGCGACGGACCGGCCGGATGCGACGGAGAGTCCGTTGACCGTCGATGCGGGGCGCGTGCAGTTGGAAATGGATTTGGCGAGCATGACGCGGAACCGGCTCGACGGGGTGCGCACCGCCGCGTGGGAGGTGGCGCCGTTCAACCTGCGCCTCGGGCTGACGCAAGGTTTCGAGTTGGGTGTAGCCGTGACGCCGTGGCAGCGCGAGACCGAGCAACCCCGGGTCGGGCCGAGGGAGAAACGCTCCGGCTTCGGCGACACGACAGTGCGGGGCAAGCTCAACCTCGGGGGCAACGACGGCGGGCCGTTGGCGTGGGGGCTGATGGCGGATCTCAAGCTGCCGACGGGTTCGGGCGGTTTCAGCAACGGGAAGTGCGAGGGCGCGCTCACGTTGCCGGTGGCGTTTGAGCTGGGCGGTGGGTGGGGCGGCGGGGCCATGACCTTGGTCGAGCTGCGTTACACGGGCAGCGGCGATCATCGTGCGGTGTGGGGGAACACGGTCACGGTGGGGCGCGACATCACCGCGAAGCTGGGCGGCTTCGGGGAGTTGACCTCGGCGGCCGGGGACGGCGCGCATGTCGCGACGTTTAACAGCGGGCTGACGTATGCGCTGGGGCGGGATGTGCAACTGGACGGCGGGGTCAATCTGGGCCTGTCGCGCGGCGCTCCCGACGTGCAGGTGTTTGCCGGGATTTCCCGCCGTTTTTGATCGTTGACCATGAACACCCCTTCTTTTCCCCAGGCGGCCCGGCATGGAACAGCGCGTGTGCTCCGTTGCGCGGCGGTGGCGCTGCTCGTGGGGTGGGTCCCCTGTCACGGTGCGGCGGGCAAGAAGCGCATCGTGACCACGTTTACGATTATCCAGGACATGGCGCAGAACGTCGCGGGGGAGGCGGCGACCGTCGAGTCGATCACGAAGCCGGGTGCGGAAATCCACGGCTACGAGCCGACCCCGCAGGACATCGTGAAGGCGCAGAAAGCCGACCTTGTGCTGTGGAACGGATTGAACCTCGAGCGGTGGTTCGAACGCTTCTTTGGCAATCTGAAGAGCGTGCCCAGCGCGGTGCTGACGGAGGGCATTTCGCCGATCGGCATTGAAGAGGGGCCGTATGTCGGCAGGCCGAATCCGCACGCGTGGATGTCGCCGCGCAACGCCGGCATCTACGTGGAGAACATCCGCAAGGCGCTGGTGAAGCTCGATCCGGCCAACGCGGCGACCTACAACGCCAACGCGGCGGCCTACACGGCGAAGTTCACCGCCATCGAGACGAGCGTGCGCGCGGAGCTGGACAAGATTCCGGCAGAGCGCCGCTGGCTGGTATCGAGCGAGGGCGCGTTTCCCTACCTGGCGCGGAACTTCGGCATGAAGGAATTGTTTCTCTGGGCGGTGAACGCCGACCAGCAGGGCACGCCGCAACAGGTGCGCAAAGTCATCGACGGGGTGCGGCAGCACCGCATCCCGGTCGTGTTCAGCGAAAGCACGGTGAGCCCCAAGCCCGTGCAGCAGGTGGCGCGGGAGACGGGGGCGCGTTACGGCGGCGTGCTCTACGTCGACTCGTTGACGGACGGAAAAGGGCCGGCGCCGACGTATTTGAAACTGATGGACTACAATGCGCGGACGATCGTGAAAGGATTCCTCGGCCATGAGTGACGCGCCGCAGGCAAACGCCGCCCCGGGCGAGATGAGTGTGCGGGTGAGTGCGGTCACGGTGAGCTACCCGAATGGTAATGTGGCGCTGCGCGACGCGTCGTTTGCGCTCGCGGGCGGTTCGATCTGCGCCCTCGTGGGCGTGAACGGCAGCGGGAAATCCACGCTGTTCAAGGCGATCATGGGGTTGCTCAAGCCGGTCGCGGGTACGGTGACGATCGCGGGCCGGCCGGTGAAGGCGGCGTTGAAACAGAACCTCGTGGCCTACGTGCCGCAGGCCGAGGAGGTCGATTGGAGTTTTCCGGTCAGCGTGTGGGACGTGGTGTTGATGGGCCGCTACGGCTACATGAACTTTATGCGGACACCGCGGGCGGAGGACCGGCGCATCGCGGAGGAGAGCCTCCGGCGGGTCGGCATGCTGGAGTTTCGCGAACGGCAGATCGGCGAACTGTCGGGCGGGCAGCGCAAGCGGGTCTTTCTCGCCCGGGCCCTGGCCCAACGCGGGCGGGTCATTTTGCTGGACGAGCCGTTCACGGGCGTGGATGTGAACACGGAGACGGCGATTATCGCGCTTCTGCGGGAGCTGCGGAACGACGGGCATATCATCCTCGTCTCGACGCACAATCTGGGTTCGGTCCCGGAGTTCTGCGACCATGTCGTGCTGGTGAACCGCACGGTGTTGGCGGCGGGGCCGATCGGGGAGGTGTTTACCGAGGCGAATTTGCTCAGGACGTTTGGCGGCGTGCTGCGGCACTTCCGCTTCGACGAATCGACGGTGCAGAGCCATGACGGCCGGGCGGTGACACTGCTGACCGACGACGAGCGCCCGCTGGTGTTTGGCAAAGGCGGGCACGTCGAATACAGCAAACGGGCGGAACACGCCGAGATCCTGAAAAAGCGCGCCGAGGGCGAGGAGGACGTGTGAGGATTAAAATGAAAGGGAAAGGGAGAGTGAAAGGAATGGGGATCGTGGCTCGCCCCGTGAGAGGCGGGACGGGCGCGAGTGGTGAGGCGGGTCGATCCCTGCTCTCACGAGCAGGGCTACGCCGTGAAGCGCTGAGCGTCGGAGGTGGATCATGATCGAGACGCTCCTCACGCCGCTGCACTACGACTACATGCTGAAGGCGATCTTCGTGAGCGCCGTGATCGGGGGCGTGTGCGCGTTTCTGTCGTGCTTTATCACCCTGAAAGGCTGGTCGCTGATGGGCGACGCGCTGTCGCACTCGGTCGTGCCAGGCGTGGCGGTGGCCTATTACGCGGGCTGGCCGTTTGCCGCGGGGGCGTTCGTGACGGGCCTGCTGGCCGCGGTGGGAATGGGGTTCGTGAAGGCGAAGACCCGGCTGCGGGAAGACGCGGTCATCGGGGTGGTGTTCACGGCGTTTTTCGCGTTCGGGCTGCTGTTGATTTCGCTCTACCCAAGCCAGGTGGACCTGCGGTCGATCGTGTTTGGCAACATTCTCGGCATCGCGAATCCGGACATCGTGCAGGTGCTCATCATCTCGGGGGTCACGCTGGTCGTGCTGGGGTTCAAGTGGCGCGATCTCCTGCTGTTTTGCTTCGATCCAAACCAGGCGCGCGCGCTGGGGCTCAACACGACCGTGCTGCATTTCACGTTGCTGACGTTGCTGTCGGCGACGGCGGTGGCGGCGTTGCAAACGGTGGGAGCGTGTCTGGTGGTCGCGATGCTCGTCACGCCGGGGGCCACGGCGTATCTGTTGACGGACCGGTTCGGGAAGATGATTGGCATCGCGACGTCCATGGGGGTGGGCACCTCGGTCGTCGGGGCGTATGCGAGCTACTTTTTCGACGGTTCGACGGGCGGGTGCATCGTGACGTTGCAGAGCGCGCTCTTCGTCGCGGCGCTGGTCTTCGCGCCGAAACACGGGCTGATCGCGCAACGCACGCGGCGCCGCCGGGCGGGGCTCGTCGAGGGGTTACCCGGATGAACACGCTGCTCGAACCGTTTCAGTTTCCGTTCATGGTCGATGCGATGATCGTCGGCGTGGCGGTCGGTGCGGTGTGTGCGGTGCTCTCGTGTTATCTCGTGCTCAAGGGTTGGTCGCTGATGGGCGACGCGATTTCGCATGCGGTGCTGCCGGGGATCGTGATCGCGTATGCGGTCGGGCTGCCGCTGGCGGTCGGCGCATTTGCGTCGGGGCTGTTGTGTGCGGTGGCGACCGGGTACATCAAGGCGAACAGCCGGGTGAAGGAAGATACCGTGATGGGCGTGGTGTTCACGGGGCTGTTTGCGTTCGGGCTCGTGATTTTCACGAAGGTGAAAAGCGACCTGCATCTCGACCATATCCTGTTTGGCAACATCCTCGGGCTGGCGGCGGGGGATTTGCGGGACACGTTGGTCGTGGGCGGGCTCACCTTGGCCATCGTGCTCGCGCTGCGCCGCGACCTCGTGCTCTACTGCTTTGATGTCGGTCACGCCCGGACGATCGGACTGCGCACCGATGTGCTCCATTATCTCCTGTTGTCGCTGCTGGCGGTGACCATCGTGGTCTCGCTGAAGGCCGTGGGCATCATTCTCGTGGTCGCGATGCTGGTGACGCCGGGCTGCATCGGCTATCTGCTGACGGACCGGTTTAACCGGATGCTGCTCGTTGCGGCGGCGAGTGCGGTGGGTTCGGGTTTCTTCGGGGTCTACCTGAGTTTTTTCATCAACGCGTCAACGGGTGCGTGCATCGTGTTGCTGCAGGCGGCGCTATTTCTGGTCGCGCTCCTGTTCGCCCCGAAGCACGGGCTGCTCGCGGCGCGGCGGCAACGCCGGCTCGCGACCGTGGCGTTGCCCGAAGGCGGCGCGCCGCCAGCGCAGACGGATCTGCCCTGAACTCGCCTTGCTGGTTTGGGCTCGCGGGGGGGGCTTCGGGCTGACGTCGATCGGCGGAATTCTGGCCGGGCACTTCGAAGAGGCGCGGCCGAAGTGGCCGCGCGTGCTGAAGGTCGTGGCGGAAGGGGTGCAGGCGGTCCCGGTATCCGCGACCGTCGGGCGGGCCTGGTGTTTCGGATGGCTCGTCGTGAGGCCGTCGCCGTGGGGGTGAACCAGAGACGGTGGCTGCCGCGCAAAGGTGTCAGCGGCGGGACGGCGGAGCCGCGCGGGCGCTATGACGCGCTGCGCGGTTGGACGATGAGGCGAGCCGCTCGCCGACACGGCGAGCGGGTCGAGGGGAACGGCCGGCGCCGATAAAATCGCTCGATTCCTATCACTCTTTGCAGTTCGGTGCGTCTTCAAAGAAACGTGTCCGTGCCTTGCCATGATTTACTTACCCCCCACGCTGGACGCATGAGCGAATCCCCGCTGCCGCGCGCTGCGCACACCCGACCCCGGTGGTGGGGCACTGCTGTCTGCCTGTTGCTGGTTTGGGTCGGGGCGTTGCCCGCGGCGGAGCCGGCGGAGGTGCGGCGCGCGTTTTTGGCCGGCAACTACCCGGTGGCCCTCGCGCAGTCCGAGGCGGGATTTCGCGATGCGCCGGGGAATGCCGACTGGCAGCTCCTCCGCGTGGAAGTGCTCCTCACCACGGGCCGCCACCGGGAAGCCGACACCGCGATGTCCGTCGCCCTCGGGAGCGATCCGTCGAGCATCCGTTTGCGCTGGCTGTCGCGCGACGTCGCCTTCGCCAACGGGCGGCCCGCCGAGGCGGCGAAGCGCGCCGAGGAAATCACCCGGTTGGTCGCGGGACGCCAAGGGTCGTACCGTCAGCCGGCGGACCTCGTGGTTTTTGGGCGCGCCGCGTTGCTGCTCGGCGCCGATCCGAAGGACGTCTTGGAAAAGGTCTATGCCGTCGCGCAAAAATCCGACCCGAAGCTGCGGGACGTTTATCTCGCGCGCGGGGAACTCGCGCTGGAGAAGCATGATTTTCCGCTCGCCGCGAAAGCCTTTGAGGACGGCTTGAAGGTCTTGCCGGACGATCCCGATCTGCATTTCGGGCGGGCCCGGGCTTACGAAAACGGCGACCGGGAGGCCGCGGCGGCCTCGCTCTCGGCCGCGCTGAAACTGAATCCGCGCCATGTGCCGAGTCTGTTGCAGCGGGCCAACCAGCGGATCGACGCCGAGGACTATGCGGAAGCGGCCGAGCGGTTGGACGAGGTGATCGCCGTGAATCCCGTGCAGCCCGACGCGTGGGCGTATCGGGCGGTGCTGGCGCATTTGCGCAACGACATCGCGGCGGAGGCCACGGCGCGCGCTACGGGACTGGGGGCATGGCCGACGAATCCGCGCGTGGACCACCTCATCGGCAAGAAACTTTCCGACAAATACCGTTTTGCCGAAGGGGCGACCTACCAGCGCCGCGCGCGGGAGTCCGATCCCGCCTACCTGCCCGCGACCGCGCAGCTCGCGACCGATCTCCTGCGGCTCGGCGAGGAGACGGAGGGCTGGGCGCTCGCGCAGGCGGTGCGCGAAAAGGACGATTACGACGTCGAGGCGTTCAACCTCGGGGCGCTGCAGGAGACGATGGCGAAATATACGACGCTCACGACCGAGGACTTCGTGGTCCGCATGGCCGCGAAGGAGGCGAAGGTGTATGGCCCGCGCGTGCTCGAGTTGTTGACGAAGGCGAAGCTCACGCTCACGGCGAAATATGAAGTCGAACTCGCGCGTCCCACCTATGTGGAGATTTTTGCCGACCCGAAGGATTTTGCGGTGCGGACGTTCGGCATGCCGGATGTGGCGGGGTTTCTCGGCGTGTGCTTCGGCCGCGTGGTCACCGCCAACAGTCCCGCGGCGCACGGCGGCCACGCGACGAATTGGGAGGCCGTGCTCTGGCACGAGTTTTGTCACGTGGTGACGCTCCAGATGACGAAGAACAAGATGCCGCGCTGGCTGAGCGAGGGCATTTCGGTTTACGAGGAGCGGCAGGCGAGCCGCGCCTGGGGCATGCGGCTCGATCCGAGCTACCGGACGATGATTCTGGGCGACGATCTGGTGCCGGTGGGGAAACTGAGCGGGGCCTTTCTGGCGCCGAAGACGCCGCGGCACCTGCAGTTTGCCTACCTGCAGTCATCGCTGGTGGTCGAGTTTATCATCACGCGGCATGGGCTCGACGCGTTGCGCGGGGTGTTGCGCGACCTGCGCGGGGGTGCGGAAATCAACGCCGCGCTCGCCCAGCATGTGGCGCCGCTGGCAACGCTTGAGAAGGAGTTCGCCGCGTATGCGCGCGACGCCGCGGAGCAGATGGCGCCGAAACTCAATTTCGAAAAACCCCCGGCCGAACTGCTGGCGGCCACCACGGGCGGGGTCGAGGTCGCCGCCTGGCAGGCGACGCACCCGGACAATTATTGGATGATGCTGACGCGCGCGCGCAAACTCATGGAGGAGAAGAAATGGGCCGAGGCCCGCGTGGTGTTGGAGCGGATTGTGGCGGCCTACCCGTTGGCGAAGGGCAACGACACGCCGTATCGCCCGCTTGCGACGGTGTTGCGCGAACTGGGCGATGGGGCGGCGGAACGCGAGCTCCTCAGCACCTGGGCGGCGCTCGATGACGAAGCCACGGAAGCCTACCTGCGGCTCATGGAGCTGGGGACCGAGGCAAAGGATTGGCCGGCGGTGACGCGCAACGCGGAACGCTATCTCGGGGTGAATCCCCTCGTGATTCCGCCGTGGCGCTATCTCGCCCAGGCCAGTGCCGAGCAGGGCCAGACGGCGGCGGCCATCGTGGCGTGGCGCACCCTGCTCCACCTCGATGCACCCGATCCGGCCGGCGCGCATTTCCAACTTGGCCAGTTGCTGCGGAAAAACGGCGAGACGGCCGAGGCGCGGGCGCAGACGTTGCTCGCGCTGGAGGAGGCGCCGCGTTTCCGGGAGGCGTTGGCGATGCTGCTGCAGCTCAGCCGGGAGGAGAAGAAATGAAACGGCTGATTCCGTTCGTCACGTTGTTCCTCATGGTGGCCGGCCTGGTGGCGGCGCAGCGGAGCTTTGGGGGCGGGCGGAGCCGCGGCGGGTGGGGCGGGTGGAGCGGAGGCGAGAGCCGCGTGCCGGACAGCGCCCGCACGGCACGGGAAGTCGAGTCCCACTCCTCGGGCACGCCGGAGTGGAAAAATACCCCGGGACACGAGAAAGATGTGTTCACGTTTGTGCGCGTGCGGCGGTCGTCGGGGAACTACGGCCGCGGCGGCTGGGCGACGGACACGCCCGATGCCGATCTGAATTTTTCCTACCGGCTGCAGCAAATGACGTCGCTGAAGGTCGATCCGGACGGGCGTTATCTGTGGCTCACGGACAAGGAGCTGTCCGATTATCCCTTCATCTACATGGTCGAGCCCGGCAGCCTCGAACTGACCGATCCCGAGATCGCGGCGTTGCGGGCCTATCTGCTCAACGGCGGATTTTTGATGTTCGACGATTTCTGGGGCGAACGGGAGTGGGCGAACCTGGCCGCGGTGATGAAGCAGGTTTTTCCGGACCGGGGGTTCACCGAGCTTTCGCTCGACCACCCGCTGTACCACTGCGTGTTCGAGATCCGGAGCAAGGGGCAGGTGCCCAACATCCGGCTGGGCGAGGAAAGCCAGTATAACGGCGTGACCTGGGAAAGACCCGACGCCCGCGACGTCCACCACCGCGTGATCTATGACGACCGGGGCCGGATGATGGTGATCGCCACGCACAATACGGACAACGGGGACGGCTGGGAGCGCGAGGGCGAGAACGCCTACTATTTCAAGAATTTCTCCGAAAAAATCGCCTACCCGCTTGGCATTAACATCATCTTCTACGCAATGACGCACTGACATGGACGCGCGTCGCACGAAATTCCTCCCGCTGATCGCGCTGCTGGCGCTCGGCGTGGGCGTGGCCATCGCGCAGCTGCCGCGGAGCGGACCCGGCCGGGTCCTGCCGCCCGGGGCGGATCCATTTGCGGGACCGCCGCCGGATTTGGTCATGCGGGACGAAGGGGGCAATCTCGTCCGCGGCGAAGGCAACATCCTGATCGACGAACGCACGGTGAAAACCGCGCGGGAAGTCGCGTCGCACAGCACCGGCACGCCGGAATGGACGAATCCGCCCGGGTTCGAGAAGGATGTGTTCACGTTTGCGCGGATTCTCTTCAAGTCGGAGGCCAAACGCGGGCCCGATGAGCGCGGCTGGGGGCGGGGCAGCCATCTAAACTGGTGGGTCGATTTTCCGGACGCGGACCTGAATTTTTCTTACCGGCTGCAACAGCTCACGTCGATGCGCACCGACCCGAACGGGCGCGTGCTGCGTCTGAGCGACCCGGATCTCCCGACGTTTCCCCTGATCATGATGGAGCACCCGGGCTACATCAGTCTGAACCCCGTGGAGCTGGTCGCGCTGCGCAACTACCTCTCCAACGGCGGCGCGCTCTTCGTCAGCGATTTTTGGAGCACGCGCGAATGGAACGGCTTCGCGGAGGAAATGAAGCGGGTCTTTCCGGACCGGGCGTGGACGGACGTGCCGATGGAGCACCCGATTTTCCACTGCGTCTTCGATTTGAAGGGGCCGTTGCAGCACCTCCAGGTGCCCACGATGCAGTTCTGGAACACAAGCCACAATTGGGCCAATCCCGGCGGTCCGCCCCTCCAGCGCGTCGACCGCGGCCCCGGCTCCGAAAAGATGACCGTGCGCGCGTTGCTCGACGACAAGGGCCGGATCATGATCCTCGTGATCCACAACAGCGACGTCCCCGACGGGTGGGAGCGCGAAGGCGAGGACGACCGCTACTTCCGCACTTTTTCCGAGAAGATCTCCTATCCGCTCGGCGTAAACATCGTCTTCTACCTGATGACCCATTGATATGAGCAACGCGATTCCCCCCGAACTGCCGCCCGAACTCCCGCCCGAACTGCCTCCCGCTCCCGCTCCGGTCGACACGTTCGCCACCGAGCGCGAGACCGCCGAGAAACTGCTCGCCGGACGCGCGCGCATCGAGGCCGAGCTGGCCAAGGTGATCATCGGGCAGCGCGAGGTCATCGAGCAGATCATGCTCGCGCTCCTCGCGGGCGGGCACTGCCTCATCACCGGTGCGCCCGGGCTGGCGAAAACCCTGCTCGTGAAATCCATCGCGCAGGTGTTCCACCTCGAGTTTCGTCGTATCCAGTTCACGCCCGACCTGATGCCGGCGGACATCACGGGCACGGAAATTTTGCAGGACGGTGAGGGCGGGCGGAAGCTGACCTTCGTGCCCGGCCCGGTGTTTGGGAACATGGTCCTCGCCGACGAAATCAACCGCACGCCGCCGAAAACGCAGGCGGCGCTGCTCGAGGCGATGCAGGAGCACCAGGTGACGGCGGCGGGCGTGCGCCACATGCTCCCGGAGCCGTTCTTCGTGCTGGCGACGCAGAATCCCATCGAAATGGAAGGCACGTATCCATTGCCGGAGGCGCAGCTCGACCGCTTCATGTTCAACGTTGTGATGGACTACCTGCCCGAGGCGGACGAAGTGCGCGTCGTGCAGCAGACCACCGCCGGTCGTCCGGCGCCGATCGAGGCGCTCTTCACGGGCGAGGACGTGCTGCGGTTTCACGCCTTGGTGCGCAAGGTTCCGGTGGCCGAGGAAATGGTCCGCTACGCCGTGCAACTCGTCTCCGCGTCGCGCCCGCATCAGGCCGGCACACCCGATTACGTCAACGAATGGGTGAGCTGGGGCGCCGGCACCCGCGCCGGCCAGTTCCTCATTCTCGGTGCCAAGGCCCGCGCGCTCCTGCAGGGCCGGGCGCACGTGACCGTCGAGGATATCCAGGCGCTCGCCGCGCCGACGCTGCGCCACCGTATTCTGCTCAACTATCGCGCCGAGGCGGAGGGCATCCGGGTCGAGGAAGTCATCCGGCGGCTGCTCGCCGGGACCAAGGCGCCGGTCAGCGCCTGAGTTTTCCCATGGCCGTCGCGCAGTCCAGTTCCCCGTTGCCGTCCGCGAAGCTCATCGACGCCCAGACGTTGATGAGTATCCGCAGTCTGGAGCTGCGCGCGCGCGCGGTCGTCGAGGGCTTCTGGAGCGGCATGCACCGCAGCCCCTACCACGGCTTCTCCGTCGAGTTCACCGAGTATCGGCAGTACACGCCGGGCGACGACCCGCGTTACCTCGACTGGCGGGTGGTCGCGCGCAGCGACCGGTATTTTATCAAGAAATACGAGGACGAGACGAATCTCCGCTGCCATCTGCTCGTGGACCAGAGCCGTTCGATGGACTACGGTTCGCGTGGCCACACCAAGGCCGCCTACGCGGCGACGCTCGCGGCGACCCTCGCCTATTTTCTCCACCTGCAGGGCGATGCCACGGGGCTGCTGACGTTTGACGACCAGGTGCGGGACTACCTGCCGGCGCGCCATCGCGCCGGCCACCTGCGCCAGCTGATGCACGCGTTGGAGCGCCCCGCGGCCGGCCGCACGACGGACCTGGCCGCGCCGCTGGAGCGCATCTCGGCGCTCATCCGCCGCCGGGCGCTGGTCGCGCTCGTGTCCGATTTTCTCGCGCCCATCGACCAGCTCGAGCGCAAGCTGCTCGCGCTCGGGGCGTGCGGCCACGAGGTGAGCGTCTTTCAGGTGCTCGATCCGGCGGAGGTGAACCTCGGGCTCGACCAACCCGCGATGTTCGAAGACCTGGAGTCGGCGCGCACGCTCTACCTTGATCCCGCCACGGCGCGCGCCCCCTACGTCAAGAAACTGGAGGAGCACTGCAGCGCACTCCGTGCGATGTGCCGCAAACTCGGGATCAACTACCAGCTGCTCGCGACCGACCAGCCGCTGGAAGTCGCGCTGTTCGGCTTTTTGCAGGACCGCATGAAACGTGGCCGGCAGTTCCGCCCCGCCTTCCGCGGCGCCAATCCGGGAGGGGCGTCATGAATTTTCTCACCCCGTTGTTTCTCCTGGGCGGACTCGCGATCGCGGGGCCGATCGTTTTCCACCTGATCCGGCGCACGACGCGCGAGCGCCGGGTGTTCAGCTCGCTGATGTTTTTGCTGCCCACGCCGCCGCGCCTCGCGAAGCGCAGCCGGTTGGAGCACTGGCTGCTGCTGCTGCTCCGCTGCCTGGCGCTCGGATTGCTCGCTCTCGGGTTCTCGCGGCCGTTTTTCAAACAGACGCCCCTCGACGATCCCACGGCGGCGCAGCCGAAGCGCGTGGTCGTGCTCGTCGATGCCAGCGCGAGCATGCGGCGCGCCGGGCTGTGGGCCGCCGCCCGCGAGCGCGTCGAGGCCACCCTCGGCAAAGTCTCCGCGGTCGACCAGGTGGCGCTCTACACGTTTGACCGCGCGGCGACGCCGCTGCTGCCGTTCGAGGAATGGAACCGTACGGCGCCCACCGACCGTCTCGCCTTGGCCAAGGCCCGGCTCGCCGCCGCCTCGCCCGGTTGGGCAGGCACGCAGTTGGGCACCGCCCTGATCGCTGCGGCCGAGGCGCTGGCCGAGAATGACGGCAAGCAGTTTTCCGGCCCGCGCGAGGTCGTCCTCGTGAGCGATCTGCAGGCCGGGAGCCGACTCGATGCGCTCCAAGCCTACGAGTGGCCCAAGGGCGTGGCCCTTGTGCTCGAGCCGGTGAAGGCGCGCGGCACGACCAATGCGGGGCTGCAACTCGTCGCCGACAGTGCGGACGCGGGCCGCGCGAGCGAAACGGTGGTGCGCGTGCGGGTGACGAACTCCGCGGACGCGCAGCGCGAACAGTTCAAGGTGGGCTGGGCACGCGCCGAGGCGCCGGGGGAGTTTGCCGGCACGACCATCGACGTCTACGTCCCGCCCGGGCAGAGTCGCGTGGTCGCGGTGCCGGTGGCGAAAACGGCGCCGGGGCTCGACCGCATCGTGCTCAAAGGCGACGACGAGGATTTCGACAACACTGTCTATGTCATTCCGCCGGCGCAGCAGCGCCTGAACGTGCTGTGGCTCGGCGACGATGCGCCGGACGATGTGCGGCAGCCGCTGTTTTTTCTCCGCCGCGCGCTGTCCGATACGCCGCGCCTCGCCGTAAGCGTCGTGGCGCGAACCTCGTCCGCACAGCTGACGCCGGACGACGTCCGTACGGCGCAGGTGGTTTTCGTCACCGCGGCGATGCCGCCCGCGCAGACCGCGGAGCTGCGGGCGCAGGTTCAGGCGGGCAAGACCCTGGTGTTCGTCCCGAAAACTGCGGCGGCGGCGGCCACGCTCGGCGCCCTTGTCGGCCGCGAGGGTGTCACGCTGACGGAAGCGACGCCGGCGAGTTATGCGATGTTGGCCGAGATCGATTTCAAGCATCCGCTGTTTGCGCCGTTTGCGGACCCGCGGTTCAGCGACTTCACCAAGATCCATATTTGGAAATATCGGAAGTTCGACGCCGCCACGATTCCCGAGGGCCGCGTGCTGGCTCGGTTCGACAGCGGCGACCCCGCGGTCGTCGAGGCGCCGCTCGGTCAGGGACGTCTCGTGGTGTGGGCGACCGGGTGGCAGCCGGAGGACAGCCAGCTGTCCGTTTCGTCGAAATTTGTGCCGTTGCTGTGGTCGCTGCTGGAGCTCGGCGGCGGCGTGGCGGCGGCGCCGTCACAGTGGTTGGTCGGCGACACGGCGGCGTTGCCGGCCGGCGCGGTGGACCAAGAGGTGCGGTTCACCGAGCCGGGCATCCGGACGGTGGTCGCGGGCGAGCGGACGCTGCGTTTCGCGGTGAACCTTGAGCCCAACGAGAGCCGCACGGCACCGCTCGCGCCTGACGAGTTGGAGCGGCTCGGCGTGCCGGTCGCCCAGACGGAGCCGAAGCCGGAGCCGAGCGGCGACAGCAAGATTGTGGTTCAGGGCGTCGAGGCGGAAAGCCGCCAGAAACTCTGGCGGTGGTTTATCGCGGCGACGCTCGCCGTGTTGTTGGTGGAGTCGGCGCTCGCCGGCTGGACGGCGCGAAAGACGAATCAAAAACAAGCGGAGGCCGCGACATGAACAACGAGTTCCTTAAAACCAAACTGCGGCGGGTCATCCGTCGTCACCAGTGGCTGGGTCTGTGGCGCAAGCTCGCGGTGTGGTGGGGCGTGGCGGCGCTCGTCGCGCTCGCGTTTGCGGGGCTGCAGCACGCGACGGGGTGGAGCTCGCCCCTCGTGTTTCCGCTCCTCGCGGCGGTGGTCGTGGCGGTGGCGTCCGGGATCGTGATCAAACATTTTGAATCGGCGCCCGATTTCCGCTGGGCGGCGCAGAAGGTCGAGGAGGCGCATCCGGAGTTGAAGGGCGTGCTGTTGACCGCGGTGCAGCAGAACCTCGCGCCGGGGGCGCAGCCCGGCTACCTCCAGCACCGCGTGTTGCAGGAGGCGACCGCGAAAAGTCAGGAACAGGACTGGCCCCAGGTCGTCCCGTCCTCGCGGCTCGCGTGGACGCAGGTCGCGCACGTTGCCGCGCTGCTGGTTTTCGCTTTTGCGCTCGCCCAGGTGCGCGTCGCCGCGCCGGCCAAGAACGCCGAGACCGTGTGGCGCGGCGCCGACGGCATCGCGGTGACGCCCGGCGATGCGAGCATCGAGCGGGGCGACAGCCTGGTGGTGCTCGCGCGGTTTGGCCGGACGTTGCCGCCGTCGGTCGCCCTGGTGGTGCAGGAAGCCAACGTGGCGGCGCGAACGATTCCGCTCGTGAAGAGCCTCGCCGATCCGGTGTTCGGCGGCAGCGTCCCCGAGGTCGCGGGCGATTTCACCTACCATCTCGAATACCGCGGCGAGAAGACCCGCGAGTTCAAGGTGTCCGTGTTCGAGCACCCGCGCCTCGTGCGGGCGGACGCGGATCTCGCGTTTCCCGACTACACGAAGCTCGCGCCGAAACATGTCGAGGATACGCGTCGCGTCAGCGCGGTGGAGGGCACGACGCTCGACTACGCGCTGCAGCTCAACAAGCCGGTGGCGTCGGCGAAGCTGGTCGCGCGCGACGGCAAGAAGACGGCGATTGCGCTGACGGTTACGCCGGGCAAGGCCGTGGCCGTGCTCCCGGCGTTCACGCTCGCGAAGTCGCAGACCTACGATCTGCAACTCGTGGACGCGGACGGCCGCGCCAACAAAGTGTCCTCGTCATTCGTGATCGACGTGCAGCCGAACCGGGTGCCCGAACTGCGGCTGGGGTTGCCGCGCGGCGATGTGCGCCCGTCGGCCCTGGAGGAAATCGCCTTCGAGGGCACGGTGTTCGACGACTTCGGGGCTTCGGCCTACGGCATTTCCTACGCGATGGCCGCGGGTGAACCGAAATTCATCGAACTTGGCCGAGCCACCGGCGCGAAGGAAAAGCGGACCTTTGCGCACCTGTTGAGGCTCGAGGAGATCGGCACGAAGCCCGACGACCTGGTTTCCTGGCATGCGTGGGCCGACGACATCGGGCCCGACGGGAAGGTGCGGCGCACGAGTAGCGACCTGTTTTTCGCCGAGGTGCGGCCGTTCGACGAAATTTTCCGGGAGAACCAGGGCATGGACGCGGACGACGACAAGCAGGACAAAAAGCAGGGCGGCGACAAGGCCCGCAAGCTGGTCGATTTGCAGAAACAGATCATCAACGCGACCTGGCGCCTCCAGCGCGACGGCCTGTCTCCGAAATATGCGGACGACGCGAAGGTCATCGCCGAGTCGCAGCAGCAGGCGCTCGCGCAGGCCGAGGAGGCGATGGAGGAGGCGCGTTCGCCCCGGGCGCAGGCGGCGTGGACCGCGGCGACGGCCGAGATGAAGAAGGCGGTCGCGGAGCTCGCGAAGGCGGCGAAGGTGCCCGGACCACTGGCGCAGGCGTTGCCGGCCGAGCAGGCGGCGTATCAGGCGCTGCTGAAGCTGCAGGCCCGCGAGACGAACGTGACGCGCGGGGGCAAGGGAGGGAAGGGCGGCGGCAAGGGGCAGAACCAGCGGCAAATCGACCAGCTCGATCTGACGCAGGCGGAAAACCGCTACGAAACCCAGCGGCAGGCGCAGGCCCAGGCACCGCAGAACGCGGAACGCAAGGAGCAGCTCCAAGTGATGAACCGCCTGCAGGAGCTCGCGCGCCGCCAGGAGGACCTCAACGAGCGGTTGAAGGAATTGCAGGCTTCGCTGCAGGAAGCGAAATCCGAGCAGGAGCGCGAGGAGATCAAGCGCCGCCTCAAACGCCTGCAGGAAGAGCAGCAGCAGATGCTGGCCGACGTAGACGAGGTGCGCCAGCGCATGGACAAGCCGGAAAACCAGTCGCGCATGGCGGACGAGAAGCAGCAGTTGGACAAGACGCGCGACGACATCCAAAAGGCGGCCGACGCCGCGGCGCAGGGCTCGGTCGCGCAGGCGCTGGCCTCGGGCACGCGGGCGCAGCGCCAGCTCCAGCAGTTGCGGGAGGAAATGCGGAAACAGAATTCCAGTCAGTTTGCCGAGGACCTGCGCGACATGCGGCAGGAGGCCCGCGACCTCGCGCGCGAGCAGGAAAAACTGAGCCAGCAGCTCGACGCGCTGGGCGGCCCGCAGCAGCGCAAGTCGCTCGCCGATTCCACCGACCGCAAGGAACTGCAGGAGGGCTTGGCCCAGCAGAAAGAGCGCATGAACAAATTCACGGAACGCGCCCAGCAGATCTCGGAGCAGGCGGAGAACGCGGAGCCGTTGCTCTCGCGCCAGCTCTACGACAGTGTGCGCAAGCTCAGTCAGGACGATGCGAACGCGGTCAAGGAAACGAAACAGGAGTTGCTGCGCGAAGGACTCATGACGCGCGAGCTGCTCGACCGCCTGCAGAAGAACGTCGAGCGCGAAGCCGGCGGCAAGACGCTCGATCTTGCGACCGACATGCTGCGCGAAGGCTATCTCCCGCAGGCCGGACAGGCCGGCCGGCGGGCCCGCGCGGCCACGGAGGAATTGAAACGCGGGGTGGAGCGGGCGGCCGACAGTGTGCTCGGCGACGATGCGGAGCAGCTGAAGCTCGCGCAGTCCGAACTCGACAAGCTCACCGATGAACTCACGCGCGAAATCGCGCAGGCGCAGGGTCAGGGCAAGCCCGGACAGAGCGGCGCGCCCCGGGCGGGTGATCCGACGCAGCGCCAGGCGGGCACGCAACCCGGAGGCGAGCGCGCTCCCGGTGAAGCGGGTGCGCCGGGCGAGGGCGAGCAGCCGGGGCAGGAGCCCGGCCAAGGTGGGCAGCAACCCGGCCAGAAGCCGGGCCAGAGCGGACGCGGCGTCGCGACGGCGGGGCAACCGGGCAATCAGCCCGGGCAAGGTGGCCAGCCCGGTCAGACGCCCGGTCAGGGTCAAGGGCAGGGGCAACAGGCGGGGGCCGGCCAGCCCGGTCAGACCGGCGAGGGCCAGACGGCGGGCGAAGGCGCGGGTGGTCCGGGGCAACCGGGTCGTCAGGCGAACCGGCTCGCCGGCGGACGCGATGGACGCAACCCGCCCCGGGCTGGCGGCGAGCGCGGGGGGCTGGACGTCAGCAACATTCTCAACGGCGGAGCCAACGACGGGGGGGACGAGCGCATCGGGTTGGGGGGAGACATGGGCGGCATGTATCGCGGCGGGCCGTTCGTCGGCGGAAATTTTGCGCCGTGGAACGAACGGTTGCGCGACGTGGAGCAACTGCTCGATTCGCCCGACCTGCGCAACGCGGTGGCGACCGCCCGCGAGCGCGCGCGGCTGCTGCGGCGCGACATCGTGAACGACCGGAAAAAGCCCGACTGGGCCGTCGTGAAGCTCCAGATCTTGAATCCGCTCGTCGAGGTGCGCGCGCGCGTGGCGGAGGCGTTGTCGCGGCGCGATTCGAAGGAGTCGCTCGCGCCGATCGACCGCGATCCGGTGCCGGCCCGTTTCGCCGAGTCCGTGCGCCGGTACTACGAGGAACTGGGCAAGGACAAGGACAAGCCCGACACCCGCTGAGATGATGACTTTGGCCGAACTTACTTTTTCCGGTTGGAACTGGCTCTGGCCCGCGGTCGCGTTTCTCGGTGTCGCCGGGGCCGTGCTGGCGTGGAGCTACCGCGCATCCGCGTCCCAGCCCCTGCGCGGGGTCTGCCTCGCGTTGAAGATCGCGGGCCTGATCGCGCTCGCCCTGTGTTTGCTGGAGCCGCTCTGGCTCGGGCAGCGCGCCCGGCCGGGTGCCAATTTGTTCGCCGTCGTGGCGGACAACAGCGCGGGTCTGCAGGTGCACGACCGCGGTGAGCCCGGCAGTCGTGGCGACGGGTTGCGCGCGCTGGTGGATCCGGGCAAATCGGGCTGGCAGGCGGCGTTGACGGAAACCTTCGAGGTGCGCCGGTATCTCTTCGATTCGCGGCTGCAGGCGTCGAACGATTTTCACGAACTGGCCTTTGACGGCCGCTCGACCGCGCTGGGTTCGGCGCTGCGCACGCTGACCGATCGCTTCCAGGGGCGGCCGCTCGCGGGCGTGTTGCTGTTCACCGACGGCAACGCGACCGATCTGCCGGGCGGAAAGCTGCCCGAGCTGAAAGGCCTGCCGCCGATTTATCCGGTCGTCATCGGCAAGCGCGACGCGGTGCGCGACATCGCGGTGCAGCAGGTTTCGGTGAGCCAGACGGCCTTCGAGGATGCCCCGGTGTCGATTCAGGCGGATGTGACGGCGGCCGGTTATCGCGGCCAGCCGGTCGTCGCGCGGCTGGTCGACCGGAGCGGGAAGGTGCTGCAGGAGCAAACCGCGGACGCGCGCGGGGACGGCGAGGCCGTGGCGTTTCGGTTCCAACTGAAACCCGAGCAGCCGGGACTTTCTTTTTATCAAGTGCGTGTAGGCGCGCGCGGCGAACTGCCGCCGACGGCGCCGCCGACGACGCCGACGGCGGCCGCGGGTGCGGACAAGCCGGCGGAAAAACCGGTGCCGGAGGCGCCGAAGTCCGAGGAGGCGACGCTGGCGAACAACACGCGCGTGATCACGGTGGACCGCGGGCAGGGGCCGTTTCGGATTCTGTATGTGTCGGGTCGACCAAACTGGGAGTTCAAGTTTCTCAACCGCGCCGTGCAGAGCGACGAGCAGGTGCAGCTCGTGGGGCTGATCCGCGTCGCGAAGCGCGAGCCGAAATTCGATTTCCGCGGTCGCGCGGGCGAGACGAGCAATCCGCTGTTCCGGGGTTTCGGGAACCAGTCGCCCGAGGAGGTGCAGGGTTACGATCAGCCGGTGCTCGTGCGATTGAACACACGGGACGAGATCGAACTGCGGGCGGGTTTTCCGCGGACGCCGGATGACCTGTTCGGCTATCACGCGGTGATTCTGGACGACCTCGAGGCGGAGTTTTTCGCGCCGGAGCAGGCGATGTTGTTGCAGAAATTCGTGTCGGAGCGCGGCGGCGGCTTTTTGATGCTCGGCGGCATGGAGAGTTTTCAAGAGGGCAACTACGTGCGCACGCCCATCGGCGACATGCTGCCGGTTTATCTCGACCGCGACACGGCGACGGCGGCGGCACCGGTCGGTCCGGTGCATCTGCAACTGGCGCGCGAAGGCTGGTTGCAGGCCTGGGCCCGGCTGCGCGACAACGAAGGCGACGAGCGAGCGCGCATCGACGCGATGCCCCCGTTTGAGATTGTGAACCGCGTGCGGGCGTTGAAACCCGGTGCGAGTGTGATTGCGACGGTGCGGGACGAGAAGGGCGGAGAGTTGCCGGCGCTGGCCGTGCAGCGTTTCGGCCGGGGCCGGACGGCGGCGCTCACCGTCGGCGATGTGTGGAAGTGGGGGATGAAGGACCCGGCGGCGCGCGCCGACATGGAGAAGGCGTGGCGTCAGCTCGCGCGTTGGCTCGTGGCCGATGTGCCGAATCGCGTGGATTGCACGGTTGAACCCGTGGCGGCCGATGCGAACGGCGCGATGCGGGTGCAGGTGCGGGTGCGCGACGAGAAATTTCAGGCGGTGGACGATGCGGCGGTGAGCATCGAGGTGCAGCCCGTGGTGTTCGAGGGCACGGCGGGCGCCGCGGCGCCGTCGATCCGGCTCGAAGCGGAGCCTGCCCTCAGCGAGCCCGGGCTGTATCAGGCGACCTACGTCCCGCGGCAGACGGGCGGCTACCGGGTGGTGGCGACGGTCAAGAATCCGGCGGGCGCGGACCTCGGCCGCGCCGAGGCGGGCTGGAGCACGGATCTCGCGGCGGAAGAGTTCCGTTCGCTGACCCCGAACGTGGCGTTGCTGGAAGATCTCGCGCGGAAGACCGGCGGCGAAGTGATCGCCGCGGCCGATCTCGCGGCGTTTGCGAAGCGCCTGCCGCAATTGCGCGCGCCGGTGATGGAGACGTGGTCCTACCCGGCGTGGCACACGCCGCTGCTGTTTGCGTTTGCCCTGGCCTGCCTGTTGGCGGAGTGGGGGCTGCGGCGCTGGAAAGGCATGCCATGAAGACCCGTTTTTATTGCGTTGTTTTTGTTCTGTGTTTGGCCGCCGTGCGGCTGGGGGCCGCGGAACGCGCCACCGTGATCGTCGTCGCCGGGGCCCCGGGCGAGGAGGAGTATGGAAAGGTGTTTGCGCAGCAGCTCGAGACGTGGGGCAAGGTCGCCGCGCAGGCCGGGGTGAAAGCCGTGACGATCGGCGGGGAGCCGGTCGGTGCGACGTCGGACCGCGAGCGGCTGAAGCAGGCGCTGGAGGCCGAGGTCCAGGCGGGCCCCGGCGAACTCTGGCTCGTGTTGGTCGGCCACGGCACGTTCGACGGCAAGGAGGCGAAGTTCAATTTGCGCGGGCAGGATCTGACGGCGGGGGAATTGGCGGACTGGCTGAAGCCGTTTCGCCGGCCCCTCGCGATCATCGACACCGCTTCGGCGAGTGCGCCGTTTCTGATCAAGCTGGCGGGAGCGGGCCGGGTGGTCATCAGCTCCACGCGGAGCGGCAACGAGCACAATTACGCGCGCTTCGGTAAGTTTTTTGCCGAGGCGATCGCGGATCCGCGGAGCGATCTGGACAAGGACGGGCAGGTTTCGCTCTTGGAGGCGTTTCTGAGCGGGTCGCAACGCACGACGGAATTCTACAAGACCGAAGGCCGCCTCGCGACGGAGCACGCGCTCATCGATGACAACGGGGACGGGCTGGGCACGCCGGCGGAGTGGTTTCGCGGCGTGCGGGCGACGAAGCAGGCGAAGGATGGGGCGACCCTCGACGGAGCGCGGGCCCACCAGTTTCATCTGGTCCGGAGCGCGGCCGAGCAGCAGTTGTCGCCCGAAGCCCGGGCGCGGCGCGATGTGCTGGAGCTGAAGATCGCCCGGCTGCGCGAGACGAAGGCGAAGCTCACGGAGGCCAAGTATTACGAGGAACTGGAGCGGCTGATGCTGGAGTTGGCGGCGGTTTACGAGGGAACGTGAGTGCGGCGTGAAATTCGGGTGGCGCCGTGGCCCGCGGGTTGCTTGGTTGGCGGCATGCTCACCCGTTTCTCGGTTGCCCCGCTCCATACGATGACCCGTTCGCTCGCCGCCGTGGCGATGGGGCGGGCCGCGCCCGATCTCGTCATCACCGGCGCGCGTCTGCTCTCGACCTACACGGAGCGCATCCATCCGGGCCGCGAACTGTGGATCAAGGGCGGCCGCATCGCGACGGTGAAGCCGGCGGGCGCCTACAAGAAATCAAAGCTGACGGGCGCGACGGTTTATGATGCGCGCGGCGGGATTGTCGCGCCGGGGCTGGTCGACCCGCACGTCCACATCGAGAGCAGCATGATGACGGCGTGCGCGTTTGCCGAGGCGGCGTTGCTCAACGGCACGACGACGGTGTTCTGCGACAGCCATGAGATCGGCAACGTGTGCGATGTCGCGGGCATCGAGTGGATGCTGGAGGACGCGCGGCGCGCGCCGCTGTCGGTGTTTCTCACGGTGCCGAGCACGGTGCCGGCGACGAACGCGACGCTCGAGACTGCGGGTGGCGATCTGACCCCGGACAAGATCGGGCGGATTTTCGACCGGTGGCCCGAGGCGGCGGCGTTGGGTGAAAAGATGGACTACGTGTCAGTGGCCCTGGGCGACGAGCGCAGCCACGGGGTGCTCGCCGAGGCGCTGAAGCGCGGGAAGCCGGTCTGCGGCCACATCTACGGACGCGAGTTTGTCGCGGCCGGGGCGGCGAGCGGCATCACCGACACGCACGAGGCCATCGACCGGGAGATTGCGAACGACTTTTTGGAAAACGGCGTGTGGATTTTCCTGCGCGGCGGCAACCCGACCACGCCGTGGCACTCGCTGCCGCAAGCGATCAAGGCCGTGACGGAGCTCGGCGCGAACACGAAGCGCGTGTGCGTCTGCACGGACGATCGCGACGCGGACGACCTGTTTCTGTTCGGCATGGACTGGGTGGTGCGGCAGGCGGTCGCCGCGGGGCTGCCCACTCCGGCGGCGTGGAGCATGGGCTCGTTGCACCCGGCCACGCGCTATGCGATGGACGGCGATTTCGGCGGTCTGGCTCCGGCGCGCCGGGCGGACGTCGTGCTGCTGAACGATGCGCTGGAGGTGCAGAACACCTGGTTTGGCGGCGAGTTGGTGGTGGAGCGCCGCAAGATCACGCCGCTCCTCGACCGCGCCCTCAGCAAGCCCTATCGTTACCCGCGCGCGGCCTATTCGACGGTGAAACTGCCCCGCAAAGTCACGCTCACGCCGCCGCTGCCGACGAAACCGGTCACGGCGAACGTCATTCGCCTCGTCCCGCCCGGTATTGTCACGGCGCATGAACGCGTGGCGCTCGCGCCCGCGGCCTCCTGGCCGGAACAGCTCGCGCGGCACGACGTGTGTTTCCTCACCGTCGTCGAACGCCACGGCAAGACCGGCGGCGTGGGCTATGGCTTGCTCCGTGACTTCGGTTTGGCGGACGGTGCGGTGGCCAGCAGCGTCGGCCACGACGCGCACAACATCGTCCTGGCCGGCACCAACGAGGCCGACCTCCAGCTCGCGCTTGCGACCGTCAAGGCGATGCGCGGCGGTGTCAGTGTCGTCCGCGGCGGCAAAGTCCTCGCCAAGGTCGCGCTGCCGATCGCCGGGCTGCTCTCTGACCAGCGCGCCTCCGTGGTCGCGAAAGAGACCACGGCGCTGAAGCGCGCCTGGAAGAAACTGGGCTGCAAGGTGCCCTACATGGGCTTCAACCTGCTGCCGCTGTCCGTGATTCCCGAATTGCGGCTGACGGACAAGGGGCTGATCGACGTGTTGGGGATGCGGGTAGTGCCGCTCTTTGAGTAAAATTCCCCGGGGGTGGCCGCGGCAGTGACGGGGTGACGCGAAAACCCATTTCGCTGCTGGACTTGGCGTGAGGCCTGCTTAGTCACGCTTCGTGATTCCCACTACCACACCTACCCACCGCGTGACCGTCGCGGCCCTGACCCTCGCGGGTCTGGCTGCGCTGTCCCCGCTCACCGCGCAGACTGCGCCCGCCAAGGCGGGCTCCGATGTCGTCACGATGAGCAAGTTCGAAGTCAAAGACGTGCCGATCGATCTGCAGATTCTGCCGACCGCGCGTCCGTTTAACTCGGTGTTCGGCACCGACGATAACATCGTCGATGTGCCGCGCAACGTGACCATCATCTCCCGCCAGCAGCTCACCGACATTTCGATCACGGATGTCCTCGATTTCTCGAAGCTGACCTCGAGCGCGTTCACGACGACCAACTTCGGGGCGCCGTCCAATGCGAGCATCCGCGGCCAGTCCTCGGATTTGTTCATCAACGGCGTCCGCGCCCGCATCACCAGCAACGGCAACGGCCTCCCGGTGGATTTCAACTCGGTGGAGTCGGTCAACATCGTGAAAGGTCCGGCGACGGCCGTGCAGGGTTCTTCGATGTATGTCGGCGGTTTTATCGATCTCATCAGCAAGCGTCCGTATTTCGACGTCGCCAAGGGATCGGTCAGCTACACCCTCGGTTCCTACAATACGAACCGGTGGACGGTGGACACCGGCGGTCCGTTTTCCAAGCAACTCGCCTACCGTTTCAGCTACTCGGGTGAAGACACCAAGGGTTACTACACCGACGGCAAGAAGGAGACGCACTCCGTTTACGGCGCTGCCACCTGGCGTCCGACCGCGAACTACGAGCTGTTCCTGAACGCCCAGACCTTCTTCGGCGTTTACACCGAGAATTGGGGCGTCAACCGCGTGACCCAGGACCTGATCGACAACGGGAATTACGTCACCGGCATCAATATCAACAACGGCGCGACGGCGACGCCGTCCGATCCGCAGAACTCGAGGAACATCTTGGGCGGCGGCAACACCATCGCGTGGGGCCCGAGCGTGAAGCTCAACCGGCACACGCGCCTCCTGCGCCCCGGCAACCAGTCCGACGGCGTCGAGTTCAGCGTGCAGGCGATCCAGACCGCCAAGATCAGCTCCGACCTGAACCTCAAGAACACGTCCTACCTGAGCCACACCGAGCGCAATACACTTAGCACGTACTATTACTCCGAAGTCATCGATCCGTCGTGGTTCGCCGAGAACCGCACCGAGTTCATCTACAGCCTCAAGAATCTCTCCTTGAATTCCGGCTTGGACCTGCGGTACCAGCGCACGAAGGCCTACGATGACTATTTCTTTGAGCCGGTGAACGCGTGGGATCTGACGAAGGATCACACCTTCATCAACGTCTATAACTCGATCGATTTCGCGAAGAACAAAGGGTTCGCGATCCCCGGCTGGCCCAACCGCTTTGCCCAGCCCGGCATCTTCAACGGTGACACCAACGACAGCAGCGGTACCACGGTCGGCGCGTTTGCACAGGGCACGTGGAAGGTGAACGAGCAGTTCAATGTGGTCGGCGGTCTGCGGTTCGACCGTTTCAACGCCAAGGTGCGCGAGCCGCTCCTTCCGCCCTTCCCGGAGGCCAACATTTCGGTCTGGTTGCCCAACGTGAACGGCAGCGTTGTTTACAAGGCCTCGGCGAATTCGAGCGTCTACTTTACTTACAACTTCAGCAAGAACACCTCGGGTGCGGTCGGCAACGGCGGCGGCATCACCGGGTGGAACGCCGCCGGCACCGGCCTCGACCGCGAGAGCTTCCAGCAGCCCAGCACGCTCTACGAGCTCGGCACCAAGTATTCGCTGGCCAACGGCAAGGTCTTCCTGAACTTCGCGGTCTACGACCAGAAGCGCACGGCCAAGAGCACGAGCAGCACCGTCATCCAGAACTTCCGCTACAAGGGCTTTGAGTCCGAGATCAACTTCCAGCCGAACAAGCGCCTCTACGCCACCGCCTCGTATTCGTATATCGATGCTGAGTCGTCGGCCGGTTTCCAATACGGTCTGTTCGGCGGCGCGTCTGAAGTGCCCCCGGCCAACAAGGGCGCGACGCTTCCGATCGGCACGGTCAAGCAGGTCTCCGGCCTGCCGCAGCACCTCTTCAACGGCCTCGTCTCCTACTCGTTCGACAACGGCTTCGGCCTGAACACGAACATCGTCGTCACCGGCGAGATGAACAACAACACCTCCGGCTCGCTCGTGATTCCGATGCAATACACGTTGGATGCCGGCGCCTCCTACAAGTATAAGAAATGGGACTTCCGCGTGAGTGTGCTCAACGCCACCAACGAGGAAAACTGGTCGCCGCCGAACGCCGTCTACGGCAACGGCTCCATTTTGGCGCTGCCCGGCACGCAGTTGCAGTTCACCGTCAAGATGAGTTTCTAAGCCGGCTCTCCCGGTCGGTCATGGCCGCCGCTCCCCTCGGGGAGCGGCGTTTTTTTTGGCCACAACGCTGGCGCTGCGTGGCGTGGGACGTGCTAAGCGGGTGTACCCGCATGGAAATTCTGCCGCCCCCCGCGTCGCCTGAAAAGGTGTCGCCCATCGTCTACGGACTTGAAGACAAGATCCCCTTCGGCCCGGCGCTGTTGGTGGGCGTGCAACAGGTCGCGGCCATGGTGGTGGGGACGATCACGCCGCCGCTGATCCTC
>JBIKOK010000159.1:0-15005 GCA_044358025.1 Opitutaceae bacterium | reverse complement strand
AATTGGTGGTTGTTTGGTCGCCCTCGACCCGAACTCAGACCGGCACTTGTCGGTCTCAAGAGCTTTGTAGCAATCGTCGAAACCTCAAAACACCGGATCTTTCAGTTCCTCGATGCCTCAATTCTTCCCGACAACAAACTTGTCGTGATCGCTCTGGAGGATCCCTTCGATCTCGGGGTTTTGAGCAGTCGCATCCACACGACCTACGCGCTCGCCGCGGGAAGTTGGCTCGGTGTGGGCAACGACCCTGTCTACGCGAAATCCCGGTGCTTCGATCCCTTCCCGTTCCCCGACTGCACGGAGAAGCAGAAAGAAAAAATCCGCGCGCTTGCCGATGAACTCGACGCCCACCGCAAACGCGCGCAGGCCCAGCACGGCCTCGGCCTCACCGACATCTACAACGTCCTCGCCAAAGTCCGCGTCGGCACCGCCCTCACCGCCAAGGAAAAACTCCTCCACGACCAAGCCCTCGTCTCCACCCTCCGCCAGCTCCACGACGATCTCGATGCCGCCGTCGCCGCCGCCTACGGCTGGCCCTGGCCGCTCACCGATGCGGAAATCTTGGAAAAGGTCGTCGCCCTCAACGCCGCCCGCGCCGCCGAGGAAGCCCAAGGCATCGTCCGCTGGCTCCGCCCCGACTACCAAAAGCCCCTCTTCGCCGGCGAAAAACAGTCCGCCCTCGGCCTCGCCGACGCCCCCACCACCGAGTCCGCCAAGAAATCAGCCGGCGCGAAAAAACCCTCCGGCAAACCCGCCGCGACCAAGAAAACACTTTGGCCCAAGACGCTCTCCGACCGCGTGCGCGCCGTGGAGACGGCCCTCGCCGCCGAGGAGCAACCCGCGACCGCCGCCGAGCTCACCACCCGCTTCGCCCGCGCCGACGCCGCCGTGATCGCCGAAATCCTCCAAACCCTCGTCACCCTCGGCCGCGCCCGCCCCGGCGACACGAAGGGCACATTCGTCCGATAGTCACCCATGCCCGCTCACCGTCTACCCTCTACGGTTTACGATGACTCACTGAGTGACTTCCTGACCGGTCTATCGTTCAGCGCACATCAGGACGAAGGACCGATCGTCCTCGATTTTCAGGATGTGCGATTCTACGTGCCGGCGGCCCTCGCCTCGCTCCTCGCCACACTTCACGGTTGGACTCGCGCCAAACGGGCGGTGACGTTTCTCAACATCGAAGCGTGTCCTGCCTTCGGCTACTTGCAGCGCATGGATTTTTTCCGGCTCAGTGGCGTTGAATTGCCAGAGTCGTTTGTGCGCCACCCGCCCACCGGCCGCTTCGTTCCGCTGTGCCGCGTGGACGCCAAAACGCAGAATGGAGTTCAGGAAGTCTGCACTGCGCTCGCCCACTGTGTGTTCGCCGAATTGGCGGAGAGCGACGACCCCGAAATCGCCGGTCCCTTCGACATGGTGGAATACGCCACCTCGGAGTTGATCAACAATGTCATTCAACACGCGCGAGGGCCTGGCTATGTCGCCGCGCAAGTCTACCCACAAAGCGGCCTCGTGCGTCTCGCCGTAGCCGACTGTGGCATCGGCATTCGGCAAAGTTTCGCCGATTACGAGCCACCCTTCTGGGACCCGGCGATGAGCCACCTCGACGCGGTGCGGACCGCGCTTCAGCCCAAGGCGTCGTCGAAAAGCCACCTCCCGTCGGCGTGGGGTGCGCCGGTTAACGCCGGAGTCGGACTGTCGATGCTCAAGGAAATCGCCAAGCATGCCGATGGAATGTTTACCCTCCTCAGCGGCACGGGATTCTATCAGCACAACCATCTGGAACGCCGACGCCTGCCGACCGAGCTAAATCTCTTGGAACCCTATGCTGGCACCGTCTGTTCGCTCCAGCTCCCTCAACAAAAACTCGGCAATCTGCAGGAAATTCTGCAAAGCTCGAAAAAGGGACTAGGGTTGCTGCAACCCGATCATCGATTCGACGACCTATTTCAATGAACTTGGAACTCAACCTTGCCAAAGATTTCGGCACCTTCCTCGCAGAAGGTGCATTGGCTGCTGCTTATCGCATGAAGCACATCGAGCCGTTCTATCACACCTACTCTGGAATCGTGCTGAATTTCAGCGGCGTGAGAAACATCAATAGTTCCTTTGCCAATGCTCTCATCGCTCCGTTGATCGACCAACACGGAGAAGAGGCGCTCAAGAAACTTCGTTTTCACGGCTGCAATCCGGTCGTGCGAGTGATGGTTGAAAGCGCTCTCGCCCTCGGTCTCGAACAGGCCGCCGCACACGGTAAACGCGAGTTGGCCTAACCGACCCCGCGCGCCGTGGCGCGCAACCGCTCTGGGTGTGGTCCTGCCTATCTCGTCAGTTTGACGTCCCCCATGGGCCTCACTCTCCACTACCGCCTGACCGCCCCCGCCGGCCTCTCCGCCCGCGGTGCCGCCGCGCTCGTCCGGCGTCTCCATGCCATCGCGGGCAAGTTTTCCGCGGGCGGACGCGTCGCCGACGTGCTCCCGGTCAGTTCCGACCGCCCCGACCTCGAGCGCTGGGCCAACGCGTGGCGCGTGCTGCCTCACCCCGACCAACCCGCCACGAACTTCGGCGTGCAGATTCCGCCCGCGGCCGGTTGGATTTTTCCGGTCGACCTCGGCGACGACTGCGAACTCCTCTGGCTCGGCCTCTGCCGCTACCCCGCGCGCATCGTCCACGACGGACGCTCCCTCGCCACCCGCCTCGGCCCGCGCTGGCAATTCGCCCGTTTCTGCAAAACCCAATACGCCAGCCTCCATGGCTGGGACCACTTCGCCCGCTGCCACACCGCCGCCGTCGATCTGCTCCGCGCCGCGTGCCCCCTCGGCCTCCGCGTGAAACTCACCGACGAAGGCGGCTACTGGCCGCACCGGCGCCTCCCGGTCCTGCGGGAGCGGATCGACCGGATGAACGGCGTCGTCGCCGCGCTCGCCGGTGCGCTGAAAGATGCGGCCGACGCAACGGGCGGGTCGACGGTGCAGTCGCCGATCTTCGCGCACCCGCACTTCGAACGAATCGAAGCCGAGGGCGCGGCGGCCAACGCGGAGCACCTGCGCGCGACCGTCACGACGGTGCTCGGTGCGGGCGTCGCGCCGCCGCGGGCGGAGTAAGCGGAGCGGGGCCGACGGGGCCGGGTTAGCCGAGCTGCGCGATGATGGCGTCGGCCATGGCCTTCGTGCCCACGGAGGGTTTGCCGAAGGCGATGTCGCCGGTGCGCGTGCCGCCGGTGACGGCGGCGCGGACGGCGGCTTCGATGCGGGTGGCGACGGCGTCGAGGCCGAAGCTGAAACGGAGCATGAGGGCGACGGAGAGAATTTGCGCGCAGGGATTGGCGATGCCTTTGCCGGCGATGTCGGGGGCGGTGCCGCCGGCGGGTTCGTAAAGACCGAAGGGCAGGCCGAGGGAATTCTTCCCGGCGCCGAGCGAGGCGGAGGAGAGCATGCCGAGGGAACCGCAGATGACGGCCATCTCGTCGGAGAGGATGTCGCCGAACATGTTTTCGGTGACGAAGACGTCGAACTGGTTCGGGTCGCGGGCGAGCTGCATCGCGGCGTTGTCGACATACATGTGGCTGAGCGCGATGTCGGGCGCGTGGGCGGCCATGTAGTCGGTGACGGTCTTGCGCCAGAGGACGGAGGTCTCGAGGACGTTGGCCTTGTCGACGGAGCAAAGTTTTTTCTTGCGGGCGCGGGCAGTCGTGATGGCGACCTGGAGGATCCGTTCGATTTCGGATTTTTTGTAGACCATCGTGTCGATGGCCTGGATGTCGCCGTCGGGGAGGGTGGTGGTGACCTTGGGAAGGCCGAAGTAAACGCCGCCGGTGAGTTCGCGGATGCAGACGATGTCGATGCCGTGGGGGATGCGCTCGGACTTGAGCGGGGAGGCGTCGGTGAGCTCGCGGTAGAGGAGGCCGGGGCGGATGTTGGCGAAGAGGGTGAAGTGCTTGCGCAGCGGGAGGAGGGCGGCGCGTTCGGGCTGTTCCTTGGGCGGGAGTTTTTCCCACTTCGGCCCGCCGACGGAGCCGAAGAGGATGGCGTCGGACTCGGAGCAGATTTTGAGCGTGGAGTCGGGGAGGGCCTTGCCGTGGTTATCGATGCCGGCGCCGCCGACGTCGGCCGCGGTGTAGGCGAGCGTGAGATTTTCCTGTTGGGCGACGTGGGCGAACACGCGCAGGGCCTCGGTCATCACCTCGGGGCCAATGTAGTCTCCAGCTAGGACGGCGAACTTGAGTGTGGGCATAGGAACGGCAATGGCTACAGAGGGCCGTAGGAAAGGGGAAGGGGAATTTTCGCGGTTGCGGCGCCCCGGAAAGGCCGTCTCTTGGCGGCGTGAACCTTCATGTGCTGCCCGCCGGGCCAATCCAGACCAATGCCTACCTGCTCACTGCGCCGGAGCGCGGCGAGGCGGTGCTGATCGATGCGCCGGGGGACGTGTGGGCGGACGTGGAGCCGATTTTGAAAAAGGAAAACTGCAAGCTGACCGAGCTGTGGCTCACGCATGGGCACTGGGATCATACGCAGGGCGGGGCGGCGGTCGTGCGGGCGACGGGCGCAAAGGTGTTGGCCCACGCGGAGGATCGGGTGCTGATTGAAACGCCGGAGATCATGGAGCGCTTTATGGGCGAGAAAATGGACCTGGAGGCGGTGAGGGTGGACCATTGGGTCGGGCAGGGCGAAAAATTTTCGGCGCTCGGGCTCGACGTCGAGGTGCGGCATGTGCCGGGGCATTGTCCGGGGAACGTGTTGTTTTATTTCGCCACCGCGGGTGCGGCGTTTGTCGGCGATGCGTTGTTCAAGGGCAGTGTGGGGCGCGCGGATCTGCCGGGCGGGGATTTTGCCCAGCTGGAAACGTCCATTCGCGAGCAAATTTACACGCTGCCGGAAAAGACAGTCGTGTTTCCCGGGCACGGGCCTAAGACGACGGTTGCCCATGAACGTGCCACCAACCCCTATGTCAGCGGCTGAACACGAAGTCTTCCTGCGCCGGGCGCTCGGGCTCGCGCGCGGAGTGTGGGGGACGACGCATCCGAACCCGATGGTCGGAGCGCTGATGGTCGAGGAGGGTCATGTCGTGGCGGAAGGGGCGACCGCGCCGGACGGCGGGCCGCATGCGGAACGGTTGGCGCTGTTGGCGCGCGGCAAACCGCCGCGGCCGGGCGCGACGCTCTATGTGACGATGGAACCGTGTTCGACGCACGGGCGCACGGGCGCGTGCACGGACGCGATCATCGCGTCGGGGATCAAGCGCGTGGTGGTCGGGGCGACCGATCCCAATCCGGCGCACGCCGGCAAAGGGTTGGCGGTGATGCGGGCGGCGGGAATCGAAGTCATCGAAGGCGTGTTGGGGCAGGAGTGCACGGACCTGAATTTGATTTTCAACCACTGGATCACGACGGGCGGGCCGTTGCTGGCGGCGAAGGCGGCGTCGACGCTCGACGGGAAGATCGCGTGCCGGACGGGCGAGTCGCGGTGGATCAGCAACGAGGCGTCGCGCGCCGATGTGCACCGGTGGCGGCGGCTGTTTCCGGCGATTGCGGTGGGGGCGATGACGGTCTTGAAGGACAATCCGCGGCTCACGGCGCGGCAGGCGGGGGTGCCGGAGTGGTGCCCGTGGCGTTTTGTGTTCGACGGGCTGCTGCGGACCGTCGTGGACAAGAGTTTGCCGGCGGTGTTTACGGACGAATTTCGTGAGCGCACGATCGTGGTGACGACGCCGCACGGCGGGCTCGGCTATGTGCGCAAGTTGCGCGATCTGGGCATCAAAGTGTGGTTGCTCGAGTCGCCGACGCAGCGGGTGTCGTTCGCGGATTTCCGGAAGAAGTGCGCGGAGGAGCGGATTGCGGGCGTTTACTTCGAGGGCGGTTCGCAGCTGGTGAGCGAGCTCGTGCGGGCGAAGCAGCTCGACTATTTGTTCAACTACCGCGCGCCGGTGCTGTTCGCCGACGACAAGGCGAAGAGCGTCTTCAGCGGGCTGCGGCCCGAGCGCGTCGACCAGGGCGTGCGGCTGGCGGACGTGCGGCACGAGACGTTTGGGGAGGACGCGCTGCTGCGCGGCCGCGTGGTGTATCCGGAGAAGATGCTGATCGATGAAACTTTTTTTGGCGTCAGGTAACGCGCACAAGGCGGCCGAGCTGCAGGCGCTCGCCGACGCGGCGGCGCTGGCGATTGAAATCGTGTCGGCGCGGGCCGTCGGCGGAATGCCGGCGGTGGCGGAAGACACGGGGACGTTTGTGGGCAACGCCCGGAAGAAGGCGCATGCGTTGCGGGCGATGCTGCCGGCGGACGCGTGGGTGCTGGCGGACGACAGCGGGTTGTGTGTGGCCGAACTCGGCGGGGGGCCGGGCGTCGAGTCGGCCTACTATGCCGGGCCGCAAGGCGACGCGGCGGCCAACCTGGCGAAGCTGGTGGCGACGATGGGCGGCGTGTCGGACGAGCGGCGCGGGGCTTATTTTGTGTGCGTGTTGTGCGTGGCCGGACCCGGCGGGGCGGAGCACGTGTTCGAGGGCCAATGCGCGGGCCGGTTGAGCCATGCGCCGCGGGGCGGGGCGGGGTTCGGTTACGATCCGCTGTTTGTGCCGGACGGGCACGGGGCGAGCTTTGCGGAACTGGGCGACGCGGTGAAATCCACGCTGAGCCACCGGGCGCGGGCCTGGGCGGAGCTCGCGGCGTGGGCGCGGAGTCAGGCGGGGTGAAGGTGGTCGGCGGCGGACAAGTCCGGACGGACGTTCGCCCTACTTTTTTTGCTGGGCGTAAATGACGGCGGCTTCGGCGCGGCGGGAGACGTGGAGTTTTTCGAAGACGGTGCTCAGATAATTTTTCACGGTCTTGTCGCTCAGGCCGAGTTGGACGGCGACTTCCTTGTTGGTCAGGCCCTCGGCGATGAGCGCGAGCACGCGTTTTTCCTGCGGGGAGAGCGAGGCGAGGGTGTGGTCGGTGGCGCCGGCGGAACGAACGAACTGCATGACGCGAGCGGTGACGGCGGGGTCGAGAATGGATTTTCCGGCCGCGACGTCATGGATCGCCTGCACGAGGCCGCGCCCGTCGATTTCCTTGAGCAAATAACCATGGGCCCCGGCGCGGATCGCTTCGTCGACCAGGGTGTCGTCCGCGACGGAAGTGAGGATCAAGACGCGGACGGCGGGAAGAGACTTGAGGATCTGGCGGCACACATCGAAGCCGGTGCCGTCGGGCAGGCGGATGTCGAGCAGGGCGACGTCGGGGCGGAGACGTTGGCAGGTTTGCACGCCCGCGGTGACGTTGCCCGCCTCGCCGACAATCTCGAGCGAGGGATCGGTGCCGAGGAGGGCGCGCAAGCCCATGCGGACGACCTCGCTGTCGTCGACGAGCACGAGGCGCACACGGGGTTTGGCGGCGGGAGTGATCATACGGTGGGAGCGGGATGCACAGGGAGCGTGACGACGACGCGGGTGCCGTCGCCGGGTTGACTGGTGAGGCGGACGGTGGCGCCGAGGCGCTCGGCGCGGGCGTGCATGTTGCCGAGTCCGTGGCCGCCCTCGCGCCGGGTGGTGGCGTCAAAGCCGGTGCCGTTGTCCTGCACAAGGAGGCAGACTTCGCGGTCGCTGTGGTGGACGCGCAGCGTGACGAGGGAGGCGCCGCCGTGGCGCAGGGCGTTGCTGACGGCTTCGCGCGCGATTTGGAGGGCGTCGACCGTTTGTTCCGGGGTGAAGAGGCCGGCGGCGGTGTCGTCGATTTTCACGTCGAACCGCACGGCGCGGCCGGCGCCGAGTTCGCGGAGGAGCCCTTCGAGGGCGTGCGAAAAACCGCCGCGGTGCAGGCGGTCGGGGGCGAGGCCGGTGATATAAGAGCGGACGTCGCGGATGGTGCGGTTGAGGGCGGTCCGGCTTTGGTCGATGCGGCGGTCGGCCTCGGCCGGATCCTGAGGCAGGAGGGCCCGCGCGGACTCGAGCGTGAGACCGACGGCGTAGAGGGATTGGATGATGCCGTCGTGGAGGTCGTGACCGAGGCGGATTTTGTCCGCGACGGACTGGGCGAGGAGATGCTGTTTGAGGTCCGCATCCTCTTCGGCGCGCCGGCGGACGTCGCGCTCGCGCGAGAGTTCGGCCCCCTGGGCGACCGAGGATTCGGCCAGTTTGGTGAGGGTATCGATCTCGGCGCGGGCGGCGGAAAACGGACCCTTGGTTTCGCCGCTGCGCGCGGGGCGGCGGGCGAGACTGATGACGAGAACCACGGCGAGGACGAGGCCGGCGAGGGCGAGCGCAAGGGCCAGGCGCTGGGACATCGCGGCGGCCCGGGCGACGGCGCCGGCCGGGGAATCGGCGGCGGGCGCCGCGGTTGGGCCGGAAGCGAAGGCCGGTGCCGCATCCGGATGCGCGCCCTGCCAGGCGGGAACGGTGAGCAGCGCGGTGAGCGCCGTCAGAATGACGAAGAGGGCGAGGCCCAAGAAGCGCGGCAGCGGGTTCATGCGATCACAGGGGCGAACCTGCCCGGGGGGCGGAGGCGCGTCAAAACTTTCGACATTCGGCCGGCGGCGCGTTCTGTTGTCCGACTCGCCATGAAGTCCTTCTATATCACGACCGCCATCGACTATGTGAACGGTTCGCCGCACCTGGGCCACGCCTATGAAAAGGTGCTGACCGACACCATCGCGCGCTTCCGGCGGCAAATGGGCGACCGGGTGCATTTTCTCACCGGGGTCGACGAGCACGGGCAGAAAGTGCAGGCGAGCGCGAAGAAGAAGGGCATACCGCCGCAGCAATTTTGCGACGAAGTGAGCGCGGAGTTCCGGGCGTTGCTGCCGAAGCTGACTATCACGAACGACGATTTCATCCGCACGACCGAGGAGCGGCACCAGACGGTCGTGCGGGCGGTGCTGCAGCAGCTCTTCGACAAGGGCGAGATCTACCAGGCGGAATACAAGGGCTTTTACTCGACGCGGCAGGAGCAGTTTTTGCAGGAGAAGGACCGGTTGCCCGACGGCACGTGGCCGGAGCTGTTCGGCGAGGTGACGGAGATCGTGGAGTCGAACTACTTTTTCAAACTGAAGCAGTATCAGGAGTGGCTCGTGGAGTTTCTGACCAAGAACGAGACCTTCATTTTTCCGGCCTACCGGCAGAAGCAGGTGTTGGAGTTTCTGAAGGAGCCGTTGAACGACCTCTGCATCTCGCGTCCGCGCGAGCGGCTGGAGTGGGGGATTCCGCTGCCGTTCGACGCTGGCTACGTGACGTACGTGTGGTTTGACGCGTTGCTCAATTATTATTCGGCCGTGGCCGACCGTCCCGAGATCTGGGCCGAGGCGCATCATGTGATCGGCAAGGATATTTTGGTGCCGCCGCATGCGGTTTACTGGCCGATCATGCTGAAGGCGGCGGGAATTCCGCTGCCGAAGGAGATCATCGCGCACGGTTGGTGGATGACGCGCGGAGCCAAGATGTCGAAAAGCACGGGTAACGCGCTCAACCCGCTCGATCTGGTGACGGAGTTCGGCGCCGACGCCTTCCGCTATTTTCTGATCCGCGAGATGAACGTCGGGCAGGACAGCGACTTTACGCGCGAGCAGTTTCTGGTGCGCTACAACAGCGAACTCGCGAACAACCTCGGCAATCTGGTGAACCGCACGCTGAATATGACGACGCGGTTTGCCGGCGGCGTGGTGCCGGCGGCGGAGGTCGAGGAGGACCTCGAGAAAAGTCTGCGCGACCTGTGGACGAAGACGCGCGACGAGTTCCTCCCGCTGTGCGAAGGCTACCAGTTTCACACGGCCTTGGAGCGTGCGATGGTGTTTCTCACGGAGACGAACGCCTACATCGAAAAACGTGCGCCGTGGAAACTCGGCAAGTCGACCGAGGTGAAGGATGCGGCGCTCCTGCGCACCGTGCTGGCCACGATCGCCGAGGCCCTGCGGCTCGCGGTGGCGATCATCCAGCACGTCACCCCGACGACCACGGAGAAGATCAACGCGGTGCTCGGCTACACGCCGGGGGAGGTGTGGCGCGACGAGTTGAATTGGGGCGGCAAGCTCACGGGCGCGAAGGTGGCGGGGGCGCTGGTGCTCTTCCCGCGGCCCGCGCCGCCGGAGAAGACGGCTGCGCCAGCGAAACTGGCGTGAGCGTTCACGTCCGGCGTTCTCTGAAGGGTTAGCCGATTCCGAGTTTTGGAGAGAACGAGAACGATCAAGCGAACGAGAAAGCTTTCAAAACGTGACGATTTTGCCGATCCATCCTGCGGAAAACGCGTCGCCCGACGCGTTGCGGGCGTTTCTGACGCAGTGCCGGGCGGCGGCGGTGCGCGACGGGCGGGCGAAGCTCGTGAGCATTTCGCTCGCGGTGGATGCGCTGGATCCGCTCGCGGTGCTCGAATCGATTTTCGAGCCGGGCGAACCGCATTTTTATACGGAGCGTCCCGGGATCGAAAGCGCGATCGCGGGGGCGGAGGTGGCGGTGGCCTGCGAGGCGCGCGGGCCGGGGCGGTTTGCGGAGGTGCAGCGGTTCGTCGACGACACGCTGGCGCACACGATCGCGGTGGGGGACGTGAACGCGCCGTTTGGCGGGCCGCACTTTTTCGCGGGGTTCGCGTTTCACGACGAGGTCGAGGCCGGGGAGAGTTTTCCGGCGGCGCGCGTGTTTGTGCCGCGCTGGCAGGTGGCGCGGGCGGGGGCGAGGACGACGGCGGTGGCGAATCTGCTCGTGACGCCCGAGGCGGAACTCGGGGCGCTGGCGGAGCGGGTGTGGCGGGCGCACGCGAAGTTCCGCGGTTTTCATTATCGCGACGTTGGGGCGGCGGAGGCGGTCGCCCCGCAGTCGCGACGTTTTGCGACGGCGGAGGCGGGGGATTATCGGGTGGCCGTCGCGCGGGCGATCGCACGGATCGCCGCGGGGGAATTTCGGAAGATCGTCCTCGCGCGGGCGCAGGATCTGGAGGCGGACCAGCCGCTGCATCCCTTGCAGATGTTGAACGGGCTGCGGCAGCGGTTTCCCGACTGCTATGCGTTCTCGTTCGCGAACGGGCGGGGGCAGAGTTTCATCGGGGCGAGTCCGGAGCGGCTGGTGCGGGCGAGCAAGGGCGTGCTGGAGACAGAGGCGCTCGCGGGCTCGATCCGGCGCGGCGCCGGGGCCAGCGAGGATGCGGCGCTGGCCGCGGCGTTGCTCGCGAGCGAAAAGGACCTGCGCGAACACCGCGACGTGCTCGACGACATCGTCGCCCGGCTCACGCCGCTCGGGCTCGCGTTGGAGTATGCCGCGAAGCCGCAGTTGCGCCGGCTCGCCAACGTCCAACATCTGGACACGCCGGTGCGCGCGGTGCTGCCGGAGGCGGTGCGGTTGCTCGACGTGCTCGCGGCGTTGCATCCGACGCCGGCGGTCGGGGGGAGTCCGCGGGAGGCGGCGATGGCGCGGATCCGGGAGCTGGAGGGGTTTCCGCGGGGACTTTATGCGGGGGCCCTGGGCTGGCTCAACGCGCGCGGCGGCGGCGAGTTTTTCGTGGGAATCCGTTCGGCCCTGGTGGACGGGGCGAAGGCGCGGGTGTACGCGGGGGCGGGGATCGTGGCGGGATCGGCGCCGGAGAAGGAGTTTGCGGAAACAGAGCTGAAGTTTAAGGCCATGCTCGACGCCGTGCTGACGCCATGAACGCCCCGACCCATTTCGATTTCCGCAACGTGAACGCGCTGTGGTGCAGCGTGCTGGCGGAGACGCTCGCGCGGCTCGGGGTGCGGGACGCGGTGATTTCGCCCGGCTCGCGGTCGACGCCGCTGACGCTGGCGTTGGTGCGGCACCCGCAGATGGCGGCGGTGGCGGTGCTCGACGAGCGCTCGGCGGCGTTTTTTGCGCTGGGGATCGCCAAGCGGGAAGGGCGGCCGACGGTGCTCGTCTGCACGAGCGGCACGGCGGGGGCGAACTATTATCCGGCGGTGATCGAGGCGCAGGAGAGCGGCGTGCCGTTGCTCGTGCTCACGGCGGACCGGCCGCCGGAGCTGCGCGCGTGTGCGTCGGGGCAGACCATCGACCAGCAGCAGCTGTTCGGCGGGCACGTGAATTTTTTCCATGAGCTCGCGGTGCCGGAGGCGGGCGAGGCGGCGCTACGGTATCTGCGGCAGACGGTGGCGCACGCGGTCGGGCGGACGTTGCGGCCGGCGGGGCCGGTGCACCTGAATGCGCCGTTCCGCGATCCGTTGCCGCCGGTGGACGACGGCGGCGGCACGGCGCAGGCCGCCGGAAAGATCGATTGGAGCCGGTTTTTTGCCGAGGTCGCCGTGGGCGGGGAGCCGGAGGTCAACGTGGTGGTGCCGCGGCTGAAAACGGAGGGGCGGGGCGTGATCGTGGCGGGTCCGGCGCAGCCGGCGGACCCGGCGGCGTATGCGGCGGCCGTCGGCGAGATCGCCCGCCGCCTCGGCTGGCCGGTGCTGGCGGACGGTCTGACGCCGTTGCGGCATTACGCGGCGGCGGTGCCGCAGATGGTGACGTGCTACGACACGATTTTGCGCAACGCGGGGGCGGCGGAACGGCTGCGACCGGAGAGCGTGCTGTGCCTCGGCGGCTGGCCGACGAGCAAGGTGCTGCGGGCGTGGCTCGAGGCGGCGGACGCGCCGACGCTGCTGGTGAGCGAGCGAGCCGACAACCGGGATGCGCTGCACGGGCGCACGCGGCAGGTGGCGGTGGGGTTGGCGGCGCTGGTCGCGCAGCTGCCTGCGGGCGGCGAGCCCCACGCCTACGAGCGAAGGTGGGCGGCGGATGAGCGCACGGCGCGGGCGGCGCTCGATGCGCGGCTGGAGGCGGCGGCCGGGTGGTTTGAGCCGAAGGTGGCGTGGTTGCTGGCGCGGCATTTGCCGGCGGCGACGCCGCTGTTCGTGGCGAATTCCATGCCGGTGCGGGATGTGGAATATGTGGTGCCGGCGGGAAACCGGGCGCTGCGGATTCTGTGCAACCGCGGGGCCAACGGCATCGACGGGACGCTCTCGACGGCGCTCGGGGTGGCGCACGGGGCGGGGCGTCCGGTGGTGCTGCTGTCGGGCGATCTCGCGCTGTTGCACGACACGAACGGATTTTTGCTGCGGCCGAAACTGCGCGGAGCGCTGACGGTGGTGTTGATCAACAACCGGGGCGGTGGGATTTTCGGGCACCTGCCGGTCGCGCAGTTCGATCCGCCGTTCGAGGAGTTTTTCGCGACGCCGCAGGAGGCGGACTTCGGGAAGCTGGCGGCAGCCTACGGGGTGGAGCACGTCGTGGTGCGCGACGGGGCGCATCTGACGGAGTTGGTGTCTGTTTTGCCGACGAGCGGAATCCGAGTGTTGGAGGTGAAGACGGATCGGCGCGCCGATGCGGCGGGGCGGAAACAGCTGTTCGCCGAAGTGGCGGCGGTCTTGGGGTAGGGGGCGCCGGAGGGAGCGGGGGAAATCGCCCGTAAGCGGGCTCCTACAACGGAAGGGGGAATCGCCCGCAAGCGGGCTCCTACAACGGAGGGGGGGGAATCGCCCGCAAGCGGGCTCCTACAACGGAAGGGGGGAATCGCCCGCAAGCGGGCTCCTACAACGGAAGGGGGAAATCGCCCGCAAGCGGGCTCCTACAACTGGATGGGGAGACCGACCTCGATGATCTGCATCGGGGGCAGTTGGTAGTAATCGCGGGCCTGGCGGGCGTTGCGGCTGAGGAAACCGTAGAAGTGTTTTTGCCACTCCCACATGGCGGCCTCGCCGCCGGTGATGATCATCTCGCGGTTGAAATAGTAGGTGGCCTCGTTCGGTTTGAGGGGCACGCCGGCGTCACGGATGCGTTCGATCAGGGAGGAGACATCGGGGGATTCCATGTAGCCGTAGTGGGCGACGGCGCGCCACACGCCCTGCCCGATCTCGCGGACCTCGAGGCGTTCGGAGTCGGGGATCTGCGGGACCTCCTCGGCGGTGACGCTGAGGAGCACGACCGTCTCATGCAGGACCTTGTTGGCCTTCACGTGGTGGAGCAGGACGAGGGGCGTGCCGCGGGCGTTGCCGGCCATGAAAACGCCGGTGCCGCGCACCCGGGCGACATGTTTGCTCCCGGCGATGTTGCACAGCTCGGTCTCGGTGATCTCGTTGGCGTAGACCTTGCGGAAGATTTCGGTCTTGCCGGATTTCCACGTGTGCATGATGGCGACGACGCCGAGGGCGATCGCGAGCGGGAGCCAGCCGCCGTCGAGGAATTTGTGCAACGTGGCGACGAAGAAGGTCGCGTCGATGGCCAGGAAGACCGCGCTGAGGGCGAGGGCGCGCCAGAGCGGCCATTTCCAGTGGTGGCGCATGACGATGAAGAACGCGTAGCTGGTGACGACCATCGTGCCGGTGACGGCGATGCCGTAGGCGGAGGCGAGGCGGTCGCTGGAACCGAAACTGGCGACGACGGCGATGGCGGCGAGGGCGAGCGCGGTGTTGATCAGGGGAACGTAAATCTGGCCGACCTGATCGGCGTTCGTGTGCGTGATCCTGAGACGGGGGAAATAGCCGAGCTGGATGGCGGAGCGGGTGAGGGAGTAGGCGCCGGAGATCACGGCCTGGCTCGCGATGATGGCGGCGGCGATGGAGAGCAGGGTGAGGGCGAGCTGGCTCCAACCGGGGGGGGCGAGGGCGAAAAACGGGTTGGCGGTGGAATCGGGGTGGCCGATGACGTACGCGCCTTGGCCGTAGTAGTTCAGCAGCAGGCCGGGGAACGCGAAGAAATACCAGGCGCGGGCGATGGCCTTGCGCCCGAAGTGGCCCATGTCGGCGTAGAGCGCCTCGGCGCCGGTGACGGTCAGCACGACCGAGCCCAGAATCACGATGGCGCCGCCGGGATGGCTGAGCAGGAGTTTGAGGCCGAGGAGCGGGTTGAGGGCGGCGAAAACCTGGGGGGTGTCCTTGATGTGCCAGAGTCCGAGCAATCCGAGGGTGAGAAACCAGACGACCATGACGGGCCCGAAAATACCGCCGATGGTTTTGGAGCCCTTGTGTTGAAACCAAAACAGGCCGGCGAGGATGACGCAGGCGATGGTGGTGATGTAGGGCGTGAAGGCGGGGCTGAAGCCCTT